>NZ_JAKJSQ010000044.1:0-38451 GCF_050337105.1 Aliivibrio kagoshimensis | reverse complement strand
CTTCTATATAAATAGAAGCTTTTAAGCGTATCAAAACTAAGAAAAAGTGATTTCAATCTCTCTCTTTAGAAGTTTAAGATAACTGTGCATCTGGTTATTGCGCTACGAACATCACTTATTGAACGTAGCGCTAACGCTACGTGACAATACTAGCTTGTCGTAATCGGCGTAGATGACGAACCGTTCTAGTCGCTCTGTCACTTTCACCAAACGTAATGCCTTGCACAATACCTTCACTGTCTAAACCAATGTCTTTCAACAAATAACTGTTTACATAAGGAAGATCTAGGCGTTCAGGCCGAAGACGCATCTTTACTTTTCTGTTTTGTTGGTAGATATCTATTTTTATTAGTAATAGTGCTGCTTTTAAGTAAATTGATTGACGCATAACGTCTCTCCTTTTAGGTAATTAAGGAGGGTTACAGATAGTCAAGTGGCAGATTAGAATGAAACAGGATCACTTAATGAGTCACTTAATATCCGTGACCCAAAAGTATATTTAGGGGACGGATCTATTGCGTATTGGCTTGAGTATGGCCGTTCGGAGAACGATACATATCAAAAGAGTCATTGGCACACAACACTGTAGTAATAGAAAATGTATTCATGTTGTCTCCTTAAACTCTGCAATAAATCCTAAAATGAAAAGTATCAGTAACAATAGGTTATCTATTATAAAGATACGTTTTGAATTTTAACTATATTTGATTAATTTACAAGCAATTATTCATCTATTTTTAAGATAATCTAAAAATAGGTATTCATATAACCAATGGATAAATAAAAAACCGCTATTTCAATAGCGGTTTGATATTAATAGAGAAGTTAACTGTAGGTTCGTGGCTCAGAGATTAAATTATGCTTATTCAGTAATCGGTACATAGTCGCACGAGAAACGCCAAGTTCTTTAGCTGCGGAAGAGACCTGTCCCTCATGAGATTCAAGTACTAAGAGCAGTGCATCTCGCTCTGAGTTTTCTCGAATACTTCGTAGACTGCGCTTCGCATCATTACGTTGAGGTAAATCTAAGTGTTGCGCTTCAATCACCAAACCATCAGCCAGAAGCGCCGCTCTTTTGACTTGGTTAATTAACTCACGCACATTTCCCGGCCAATTATAGTGATTCATCATCAACTGAGCATCTTCTGAGAATGTTCTTGCTCGGGTATTGTATTCTCGGGCATACATTTGCAAAAAGTGTTCAGCCAATACACTGATATCAGTATTGCGCTCTTTAAGTGAGGGCATATGTATCCGTAATACATTTAAACGATAAAAGAGCTCTTCTTTAAATAAACCAGCGTCAACCGCTTTTTCAAGATCTGAATGTGTCGCCACGACAACACGCACATCAATGTCTTTAAAGCCTTGAGCTGTCTCTATTGAGCCATCTTGTAAAAAGCGCAATAAGTGCTGTTGCTGTGTTAACGGGAGATCATTAATATCATTTAGAAACAACGTACCACCATTTGCTTCTTCAAGTTTTGATAGCGCTTGTTCGATATCCAATTCATTTTTCACACCAAACAATTCGCTCTCTATTTTCAATTCAGAGGTCGCCGCACAGTTAAGAGAAATAAAAGGTCCTTTGTTTCGACCAGAGCATTGATGAACTGCTGAAGCAACAAGCTCTTTACCTGTACCGCTCTCACCGGTAATCAAAATCGATACATCTGTCGGAGCAACTCGTCGAACTTGATCTCTTAATCGCTTAACAACAGGTGCATCACCTAAAATGCCGAGATCAGAATTGTCACCCATATTTGGCCACACTTTACGTTCAAGTTTCAGCATTCCCAACTGGTGACCGATGGTATTTAAAAGTTGTGCATCGGGAATAGGTGCCGTGAAAAAATCGATACAGAAATTCACAATAAATTGGCAAATGGTATCAGAACCAAGCTGTGACTCTCTAATGAACGCAAGCCACCTAACCTGTTTATTGTTACTGACTATGGTTGCGATGCCATTGAGACTAAAGTCATCACGACTAAGATCAACAATTCCAATACAAGGTCCAAGTTCATCGAACAGGGTTTGAGCTGCTCTCAAATCATAGCAACGGTGACAACGCCAACCCACTTTTTCAAGTACTGCAAGCCAAGGTTCATAACTACCGCCAACTACGACTAAAGAGCCTGGAACTGAATCCATTCTAAATTGATTTGCCATAGAGCCGTCCTTTATTAGGTATATTTACGCCAAGGGTTTCATATCTGTTTTATTTATAGAATTACTATACTGGTTTCAAGACAGTTGTTTGCCTTAAATTTGAGACACTCTCAATACAGTAGCATGCAACTCTGCACTCAACAAACCAACCCTCTTTAATGTTGAATGTATCAATTAGAACCCATCAGTAGCATAAATAAAATACCAATAATTATCAGTGCTTTATATATAAAAAAAGCCGCCATAAGGCAGCTTTTTAAACGATAAATTTATCTCTATTTTGCTTGTGGACGCATCGCTGGAAACAGAATAACATCTCGTATGGTGTGGGTGTTCGTAAACAACATGACCAACCTATCGATACCGATACCTTGACCTGCTGTTGGCGGTAAGCCGTGTTCTAATGCATTGATATAATCTGCATCGTAGTACATCGCTTCATCATCACCTGCATCTTTAGCATTAACTTGTGCTTTAAAACGCTGATCTTGGTCTTCAGCATCATTTAACTCAGAGAAGCCATTTGCCACTTCACGGCCACCGATGAAAAACTCAAAGCGGTCTGTGATGAAATGATTCGTATCGTTACGACGAGCCAGAGGAGAGATATCCGCCGGGTACTCTGTAATAAACGTTGGCTGAATCAATTTTGGCTCAGCCGTTTCACCAAAGATCTCTTCTAGCAATTGACCACACGTCCAGAATGGTTCAACGGCAATGTGTAACTTTTTAGCAATGCCAGCCATATGATCACGATCAGCAACTTGCTCATACGTTAACGCCTGAATGGTAGCATCATCTGGGTTATAAAGTTTGATCGCATCAAGCATACTCATTCGAGTATATTTACCGCCAAAATTCACAACTTGGTCACCATAAGGCAACTCAGGAGAACCACATAAATCAGTGGCAATCTTACCTAACATCTCTTCAGTAAGATCCATAAGATCGTTATAATCTGCATACGCCATGTAGAATTCCATCATGGTGAATTCAGGGTTATGACGTGGCGATAGTCCTTCATTACGGAAGTTACGGTTAATTTCGAAGACACGCTCAAAACCACCAACCACTAAACGCTTAAGGTAAAGCTCAGGCGCTACTCGCAGATACATATCGATATCAAGCGCATTATGGTGTGTCACAAATGGACGAGCCGTTGCACCACCAGGGATAACGTGCATCATTGGCGTTTCAACTTCCATGAAGTTCTTTTCCACCATGAAGTTACGAATGGCGGTCACGACCTTTGAACGCATAATAAATGCTTCACGAGACTCATCATTAACAATAAGGTCAACGTAACGCTGACGGTAACGCATCTCTTGATCGGTTAACCCATGGAATTTTTCAGGAAGAGGGCGCAATGCTTTAGTTAGCAGTTGATACTCTTCCATATTGACATAAAGATCGCCTTTCCCAGAAAGGTGTAATTGACCTTTAACACCTATAATGTCGCCAATATCTAGACCTTGGTACTGCTCTTTAAGTACTTTCTGTACCTCTTTTGCAGCGTACGCTTGAATCTTTCCAGAAACATCTTGAATCACCAAAAACGGACCACGCTTTGCCATTACACGGCCAGCAATGCTTGCAGTAACGTTTAACTCTGCAATCTCTTCTTTGGTTTTATCTCCGTACTTTTCTTGAAGCTCCGCCGACATAGAGTCGCGGCGGAAAGCATTAGGGTGACCATTTGCGCTACAGCTTTGGCGGATATGATCCAATTTGCCACGTCGCTCAGCGATAAGTTTGTTTTCGTCTTGTAGTTGATCAGTCATAATTAACCTTTGCATGTTCAGTTAGATACCAGCTTGAGTAAACTTACAGTCCAGACTTCAAGCTAGCTTCAATAAATTTGTCAAGATCACCGTCTAATACTGCTTGAGTATTGCGATTTTCAATTCCCGTTCTTAAATCTTTAATACGTGAGTCATCAAGTACGTACGAACGTATTTGACTGCCCCAACCAATATCCGATTTTGAGTCTTCATTAATCTGTTTTTCTGCATTCTGTTTTTGCAACTCAAGCTCAAATAACTTCGCTTTCAGCTGCTTCATCGCTTGCGCTTTGTTCTTATGCTGAGAACGATCATTTTGACACTGTACTACCGTGTTGGTTGGTACGTGTGTAATACGTACAGCGGATTCAGTTGTGTTGACATGCTGTCCGCCAGCTCCTGAGGCTCGATACACGTCAATACGCAGATCGGCTGGATTAATATCGACTTCAATGTTGTCATCAATCTCTGGATAGATAAACGCAGAGGCAAAAGAGGTATGACGACGACCGCTTGAATCAAATGGTGATTTCCTAACTAAGCGATGCACCCCAGTTTCAGTGCGTAACCAACCATAAGCGTATTCACCTGAGATTCTCACCGTTGCTGCTTTTAAGCCCGCAACATCACCATCAGACATATCGATAACTTCGGTTTTGAATCCTTTGCTGTCAGCCCAACGTAAATACATACGCAGTAGCATAGAGGTCCAATCTTGAGCTTCAGTGCCGCCTGAGCCCGATTGAAGATCAATATAACAATCGGAAGGATCATGGTCGCCAGCAAACATTCTGCGAAACTCAAGCTTCTCAAGTTTTCCTTCGAGTTCAATGAGCTCTGGTTCTATTTCATCAAAGGTCTCTTGATCTTCTTCTTCAATAGCCAGCTCAAGCAACCCTTCAACATCTTCAACGCCTTGATCAAGTTGATCGATGGTTTCGACAATCGCTTCCAGTGAAGAGCGCTCTTTACCCAGAGCTTGTGCTCGTTCAGGTTCGTTCCACACATCTGGTTGCTCTAATTCAGCATTGACCTCTTCTAGGTGCTCTTTCTTAGCATCGTAGTCAAAGGTACCCCCTCAGGATATTTGTGCGCTCTGACACATCCTGAAGACGGTTTTTAATTGGATTTATTTCGAACATGGTCACTTATTATCGCCGCATAGAATTTAACCGATGAATTCTATCGAAAAGCGACAACAAGATACAGAAAAAGCGACAATAATCATCGATATTTTTCTATTTTTAGTGGAGATTTTACATCCGATTTACATCGCTTCGATATTTTCAATCATCAGCTGTAGTGACCGGTTGCCGCGAAACTCATTCACATCCAATCGGTAGACCACATTAACCCTCTGTACAGAAGCATCAGGCCAGCGTCTAAGGTCAATATTAAATGCAATGGCATCGACCATCTTATTACTTGGGAACCCTTTATGAATAGGCTCAAGCATTAATTTCAAGTGTTTTTCACCCACTAATTTCTGGTTCAGCACTTTAAATTCGCCGTCAAATTGTGGTTCAGGGAAGGCTTGTCCCCACGGACCTGAAGACCTTATCAATTCAGCGGTATCTATTGAGAACTCTTCAACTGTTAATGCTCCATCGCTGAGCAGTACACCTTTCAAGGCATCCTCATCTAAAATAGTACGAACCACTTGATCAAATTGTGCCGAGAATCGTTGGTAATCACACTCTTTAATGGTCAGTCCCGCCGCCATCGCATGACCACCAAATTTGATGATTAAACCTGGATTTCGAGTATCAATTAAATCTAGAGCATCTCTCATGTGTAAACCGCTAACGGAACGGCATGAGCCTTTAATCAAACCATCCCCCCCATCAGCAAAGGCAATAACAGGTCGGTGAAATTTATCTTTAATTCTTGAGGCTAATATACCAATAACCCCTTGATGCCAGTCGCGCTGAAAAAGCGATAAACCAAACGGTAACGCCTTTTCATCACTAAATTGAATTCGTTCGCAAATGGCCATCGCTTCTTCTTTCATCCCTTGCTCAATCTCTTTACGAGTTTGATTAAGGGAGTCCAGCTCTGAGGCCATTCTTCTCGCAGCATGAATGTTATTACACATGAGCAGCTCAACACCAAACGACATATCGTCTAAGCGCCCAGCAGCGTTAATTCTAGGCCCAAGGGCAAAACCAAAATCTGAAGCGATCAAACGAGCAGGATTACGATTGGCAATTTCAATCAGCGCCAAAATACCGGCTCTGCATTTTCCTGCGCGTATTCTCTGTAACCCTTGATGTACTAAGATTCGGTTATTCTCATCAAGGGCCACTACGTCAGCAACAGTGCCCAGTGCCACTAAATCTAAAAACTCGGCAAGATTCGGTTCAGGGATCGCCTTCTCAGCAAACCAGTTCATCTCTCTCAAGTGCGCTCGAAGAGCTAGCATCAAATAGAACGCAACTCCGACACCAGCAAGGGATTTTGAAGGGAACGAACAGCTCTGTAAATTAGGGTTAACGATCGCATCCGCCATGGGTAGCTCATCGCCTGGTAGGTGATGATCGGTCACTACCACCTCTAAACCGCGCTCTTTGGCTAACGCCACACCATCGATAGAGGAGACGCCATTATCCACCGTCATAATCAGTTGTGCACCTCGTGCAATGGCTTGTTCGACGACATCAGGGCTGAGCCCATAGCCATCCTCAAAACGGTTGGGAACTAAGTAGTCCACATTTTGACTGCCTAATAATCGAAGTGATAATACCGATAACGCCGAACTGGTTGCCCCGTCTACATCAAAATCTCCCACCACAATGATGCGTCGATTATTTGCGATTGCAGCCGCCAGTAACTCGACCGCTTTAGAGATACCATGCAGTTGCTGGTAGGTTAACAGTCCCTTGGCTCCCCTCTCTAACTGTGCTCCAGAAGTAATGCCTCGACTGCTGTAAATTCGTTTTAATAAAGGAGTAAGCGTATCAGGGAGCTGTGTTGAATCTTGTTCAGGGCGACGTTTCACTTCTATCATCAGAAAGTTCCAGCTTCGGGGGGACAGGTAATATAAAAGCCTATGAGATATCTCATAGACTTAATTGACTCTTTTTTAGTATGACTCTATATCTTTAAGCAGCTCTCTTGGTGGCTTATAACCTGGGATCAGCTCTCCTGAGGATAAAAATATTGCAGGAGTACCAGAAACACCAAGTTTACGCCCTAGCATGAATTGGTCAGTTATCATCTTCTGACACTGTTTAATAGATGCTTTACCTTTGGAAATTGGGCGCTGAGATTTAGCGTCTGACATCGCTTGGTTGCGATCATCTGCACACCATATTTCAGCCATTTTATCTGCAACTTGCCCTTCTGGTCCTTGGCGCGGATACGCTAAGTAACGAACAGTAATACCCAGATCATTGTATCCTTCCATCTGTTTGTGCAACTTCAAACAGTAACCGCAGGTAATATCGGTAAACACAGTCACGACATGTTTCTCATTGTCTGCTGGGTAAACAATCATATCGTTTGCATGCTCTTCAATTAACGCAGCGTGGCTGCTCGCTTTGGTATCCGTCCAGTTATCATCCTCATATTTGTAGATCTTCCCTTGTAGGAAGTAATCCCCATCATTTGAGATATAAAAGATGCCGTGGGGGGTCTCTAATTCCTGAAATCCAGCGACTGGTGCTGCAGAGATATTCGAGACGTCTAGCCCTATGGTCGCCATCCGTGCTTTTAGCTTATCCGTATCAACTCCTTCGATACTCTTATTGTGCTCAACCTTAACCGGCAAGGTGGCAGCAACGACTGGTTCACTACTCTCTGTTGAGGTCTGTTCATCAGAACAAGCTGTAAACGACAACATGGTCACGACAGATAATAAAATAGCGGTAATACGGCGAGATAGACCCATTGATTGATACCTATATAATCAAAAAAAAATAGAATTGGTGACACCTAAACATCTGTATAACTGACATTTTCTGAACGTTTAGTATATCAGAAAAAGTGGATTACGCTCGTGGATGGTGTTGCTGATGAATCTGTTTTAAGCGTTCTGTAGCCACATGAGTATAAATTTGAGTCGTCGACAAATCACTGTGCCCTAGTAGCATCTGAACCACACGTAAGTCAGCACCATAGTTTAGTAAATGCGTAGCAAAAGCATGTCGTAACACGTGAGGAGAGAGCGACTCACTGTCAATCTCTGCAATCACTGCATAACGTTTTATTCGGTGCCAAAACGTCTGGCGAGTCATCTGTCTAGCTCTTTTACTTGGAAAAACCACATCCGAAGAGTGCTCTCCCAAGAGAGTAGACCGCCCATGTTCCAAAAAGTTTTCAATCCAATCAATGGCACTCTCACCCATTGGCACCAATCGTTCTTTATTTCCTTTACCAACCACCCTAACCACACCTTGTCGTAAGCTCATGTTCTCCATCGTCAAGCTCACCAACTCGGTCACACGTAAGCCAGTTGCATACAGTAACTCAAGCATCGCCTTATCTCTAAGCTCTAGTGGATCATTGGTATCGGGTGCTTCCAATAACGCGTCCACTTGAGCTTCTGAAAGGTCTTTAGGCAGACGTTTTGGCAGCTTAGGACTCACGAGTAACGCACTAGGATCATCATCTCGAATGTTCTCTCTATACAGGTACTGAAACAGCCGGCGGATGGCAGAAAGCATACGTGCTCGAGAGGTCTGTTTATAATTGTGATCTGCCAACCACCCTTGATAGCTTTGCAGCTCGGTTACTGATACAGAGGTAAGAGTGGCTTCCTGACTTTCAAGCCAACCGCATAATTTGAACAGATCGTTTCGATAGGAAGCCAAGGTGTTTTCAGACAGGCCCTTTTCCATCCACATGGCATCTAAAAATCGCTCGATAATACTTACTTCACTACTCACTAGACTTACTCACTTAAAATCGATAACAGGATAATTAGGATGACGTGACTAACAAAAAGAGCCTTCGCTATAATATTTCAATCAAACAGTGTTGGGAATAGAAATAAATAGAGGTAAAATCCCCACAAACAATTAATGGAATGCATTCATGAAAATTGGCCTATTTTACGGCTCTACCACTTGTTATACCGAGATGGCATCAGAGAAAATCAGAGAGTGTATTGGCGCTGAACTGATCGATATTTTTAATATCAAAGAGACGCCAGTAGATAAAATGAATGACTATGATTTGCTGCTATTAGGCATTTCTACTTGGGATTTCGGTGAAATTCAAGAAGATTGGCATGCCGTATGGGAGCAACTTAACGGACTACGCCTTAACGGTAAAATTGTAGCGTTATTCGGACTCGGTGATCAAGAGGGTTATGGTGAGTGGTTCCTTGATGCTATGGGGCTGCTACATGATGAGCTTAAACCGACAGGAGTTCAATTTATCGGTTACTGGCCAAATCAAGGTTACCAATTTGAAGCGTCAAAAGCTCTAATCAACGATAAACAGCAGTTTGTCGGCCTTGCCTTAGATGAAGATAGTCAATATGAGCTGAGTGATGAACGCATTCAAGCTTGGTGTGATCAAGTTCTGATTGAATACAGTGAACACTTATAACCCGGTAAAGTGAGCACAACTCACGGTGCGTAACATCTATTGCATAAAAAAGGATGCCAAACGCATCCTTTTTTTATGGGGCTGACTAAACCGTTAAGCAGCTTCTACCGCTGTCTCATCTTTTGAGCCAATAAAACACATACAAACGATAGCAGAAACGGTCGGTAGAACCCAAGCCATACCGTATTCAAACATAGGTAGCATATTAAATGCCGACACATTCACACCTGCAACTTTTGCTGCATCCAACAGTGCGAAGCACAACGACACTAACATAACCACTCGGTAGGAGAGCTCAGGATTCGGCATCCACTTACGGGTAAATGTTAATGCCACCAGCGCAATCGCGATCGGATAGAGTGCGAATAGCATAGGTACTGATAACTGAATTAACTGACTCAGTCCTACGTTAGCGACTAAAGCACAGCTTGAGCCAACGACGATAACCCATACTTTATAAGGAACACGTGTAATCGAGCTAAAGTAGTCAGAGCAAGCAGACACCAGACCTATAGCAGTCGTTAAACAGGCCAATAACACAATCACAGATAACACAATTTGCCCATATGAGCCAAATAGAGCATGGGTATATAAAGCAAGGATCACTCCCCCATTGTCTGCATTAGCGGCAACGTCCACACTGGTTGCCCCAAGGTAAAACAGTGAAATATAGACAAGAGCCAAACCAGAGGCGGCAATAATTCCAGCATAGATTAAATACTTCGTCGTTGCTTTTTGATCGGTGACCCCTTTATTTTTAATCGCCTCAACCAAAAGCATACCAAACATTAAAGAGGCAAAGGTATCCATGGTGTTGTAACCTTCTAAGAAGCCTTTCGTAAACGCTTGATCGATGTAATCACCTTGCGCTGCTAATATGTCACCTTGAGGATTGACAAAAACAGCGACGGCTAACACAGCCAATGCGATCATTAGCGTCGGAGTTAAAAATTTACCAATCACATCGATCAACTTCCCTTGTGACCAGGCAAAAAACATCGCCACCACAAAAAACAGAATTGAAAAAAGCGTCAGACTGGTTTGCCCAGCATCAATAACAAAGGGTTTTACTGCCATTTCATAAGCAACCAGACCCGTTCTTGGCGCTGCAAAAGCAGGACCAATAATGATAAAGATAAGCACAGCCATTAACGTTGCCGCTTTTACCGGAAGATCTTTGGTTAAGTGATCCCATGTGCCACCTGCAACCGCAACGGCGACAATCGTGATTAATGGTAAACCGACAGCGGTAACCAAAAAGCCTAACATCGCAGGAAATACTTGTTCACCTGCTAATTGGCCTGCTAGAGGTGGGAAAATAATGTTTCCTGCCCCTAAGAAAAAAGCAAAAAGCATGAAGCCTACTGCTAAAATATCGGAAATTTTTAAACTGTTGTTCACTATTGACCCTTGAATATGTCTGATTTACACCAAGCTTAAAACCAGAGAAATACATCGCCAGCCTATATAAAGGCAGCATAATGGACAATTGAGCAGTAACAATCAACAAACACAAGCAAAACGAATTATTAATCTTATTTTGGCGTGCAAATGCAAAACTATAAACCAATAAAACAACACTAAATAGATAATAAGGCTAATATTAGAACTCAGTTGAGTGATAAATAAAAAACAAAATGACTGATTAACAATTTAAACACAAAACATTATATAAATATAAACAACTCACATTGTAGGATGGCATCGACACTTTATGGCAAATGACTTTACTTTCAAACAGTTCCAAATTCGGGGTCATCAATGCGGAATGCCAGTCAGTACCGATGGCGTACTATTAGGAGCATGGGCGAATATTTCAGCTTCGAATACTATCTTGGATATTGGTTGTGGAACAGGTTTGCTTTCTCTTATGGCTGCACAACGAAACGACAAAGCCAACATTACCGCCGTTGAAATTGAACCTCTGGCTTTCCAAGCCGCATTAGACAACTGCCAACACAGTCCGTGGACAAATAGGATCGACGTTGTTCAGTCCGATATTGCTGACTTTGGTACGCCTCTCCATCAATTTGACGCTATTATCTGTAATCCTCCCTACTTCAGTAGTGGTGAAGTGTCCCCTACATCAAATCGAGCCATCGCCCGGCATACCGACCGATTATCCCATAAAACGCTCTTGGCTCACTGCAGCAAATTATTAATGCAGGGAGGAACCGCCAGTTTTATACTGCCTAAATATGAAGGAGAGATCTTTATCCAATTATTGGCCAACACTCCTCTCTCCCTTTCCCGGCTTACTCAAGTTCAGTCCACATGCAAAAAGCCTGTTTCTAGATTGTTGATAGAAGTGATATTCACCGAACATCGAAGCCAAAACACTGTCGTAGAGTACTCAGAGTTGTTGATACACCAAGGTCCACATTACAGCGATAGCTTCATTAAGCTTACAAAAGATTTTTACTTAAAAATGTAATCGACCACAATCGTAAAAATAAGTGATCAAAATCTCATTACGCTCTATAATACGCACCAATTTACTCATTTATATCGACCCCTTGTGGAGAAAACACCTGTGATAAGAACTTTTGCAGAATTAGAACTGTCCCCTAACCTACTCAGAGCTATTGAAGAGGCAGGTTATGAACGTCCAACAGAAGTTCAAGCACAAGCCATTCCACACGCTCTTGACGGTCGAGATATTTTAGCCTCTGCACCAACAGGCACAGGAAAAACGGCCGCGTTTGTTTTACCTGCGCTTCAGCATTTAGAAGATTTCCCAAGAACCAAACCGGGGCCTGCTCGCGTTTTGATTCTAACTCCGACGCGTGAGCTTGCGATGCAAGTTGCCGATCACGCCCGAGCTCTCGCTAAACATACTAGCCAAAAGGTATTCACGATTACAGGCGGGGTGAAGTACCAGGAGCATGCAGATATTTTAAGTACAACTCAAGATATCGTAGTCGCAACTCCAGGTCGTTTAATGGAGTACATCGAGTCTGAAAAATTTGATTGCCGTGCCATTGAAACACTGATTCTAGACGAAGCCGATCGCATGTTAGACATGGGGTTCGGTCCAGTTGTTGATCGTCTCTCTAAAGAGTGTCGCTGGCGAAAACAGACCTTCCTTTTCTCTGCAACACTAGAAGGAAAAGGCATTGCTGACTTTACTGAAGACCTATTAAACGATCCGGCAAATATCGACTCTGATCCTTCTCGTCGTGAGCGTAAAAAGATCAATCAGTGGTATCACCGTGCTGATAGCATGGCGCATAAACTGGAGCTGCTAAAATGCATCTTAGTTAATCAAGCGGATCGTGCCATCGTATTTGTGAAAACCCGCGACCGTTTAGCTGAACTGCGTGGTCACCTTGAGAGCGCGCAAATACCTTGTGTCTGGATCCAAGGTGAGATGTTGCAAGAGCGTCGTAATAATGCAATCGACCGTTTTCGTGATGGCAGCATCAATATCTTAATTGCCACCGATGTTGCTGCTCGTGGTATCGATCTTCCTGATGTCAGTCACGTGATCAACTTTGATATGCCACGTACTGCTGATGTCTACTTACACCGTATCGGTCGTACTGCCCGCGCCGGAAAGAAAGGTGATGCTATCTCACTCGTTGAAGCCCATGATCAGCAGATGATTGAACGTGTAGGCCGCTACACTAAAGAAGAGATCAAAGAGCGCAACATCAAAGGGCTACAAGCGAAGAATAAAAAATCGAAAACGTCTAAAAAGAAAGTAAAAATGTCTAAGAAAGTCATTGCAGGAAAGAAAAAGAAAGCGATGAAAAAGAATAAACCCAAAGCGGTATAAAACAGACCACTGATACAACAAAGCCTGATAAATAATCAGGCTTTTTTTGTAAGAGTTGGAAGTGTTACTTCTCTTCCCTTTTAAACACCAGTTCGGACTCTGTCGACTCCGCCGCGACAAAATAATAGCCTGTCGCATCAAAACCTTTTAACTGTTCTACATCCGTTAATCGATTCTCAATAATGTAGCGTGCCATCATGCCTCGAGCTTTTTTAGCGTGAAAGCTGATCACTTTATAAACCCCATTCTTGCAATCTTTAAAAATGGGCGTGACCACCTTAGCTTCTAACTGCTTAGGTTTAACCGCTTTAAAGTACTCATTAGAGGCTAAGTTGATTAATACCTTCTGATTATCGGCAACAAACTCTTTATTCAATCTATCGGTAATTTTATCTCCCCAGAATTGATACAAGTTAGTGCCACGTTCATTGGCCAATCGAATTCCCATCTCTAAACGATAAGGTTGCATCAAATCTAACGGCTTCAGTAAACCATATAAGCCAGACAACATGCGAAGATGCTGCTGAGCAAACTGAAAGTCCTCTTCACTGAATGATTGGGCATCTAGTCCAGTGTACACATCCCCTTTAAACGCTAAAATGGCTTGTCGGGAATTATCTTGAGTAAAGATAGACTCCCACTGCTCAAATCGAGCCACATTTAACCCAGCAATCTTATCACTGACCTTCATTAAGCTAGAGATATCAGCAGGGCTTAGCTTACGGCACTCCTTTATCAATAGTTGAGAGTCTTGTATAAATTCAGGTTGCGTATGTACTTGCGTCGCAAGAGGGGATTCAAAGTCTAAGGTTTTAGCTGGAGATACGACAATTAACATAGTTTATTTCCCTGAAGTAAATGCTTATCTTTATTATCTATAGAGTATCATTGAGACAAAAAAAAGCCATGTAAACGACACATGGCTTTAACGATTTCTGTCATAGGTAAAACTGATTACTGCTTTTTACTATTATCCCAAATACCCTCTTCCAATTGAGAGTGCAACTCAGGGTAATCATTACTATCAAAGGTCGGTAATTTACCACTGTCTAACTGCTGATTGTAATCCTTAGCCAGTTTTATCACCGTCCCTGATAATAGTATAATGGCAACTAAGTTTATGATTGCCATCATTCCCATTGAGACATCAGCCATTGCCCAAACAACTGGCAGTGACGACATTGTCCCAAACATCACCATACCAAGCACAACGACTCTAAAGAGGCGAATACCCGCTTTACTGTTATGTCTTAAAAACACCATGTTGGTTTCGGCATAAGAATAGTTCGCAATGATTGAAGTAAACGCAAAGAAAAAGATAGCTACCGCAATAAAGATGCCGCCCCAGTCTCCCACTTGGCTAATTAACGCTCTTTGAGTCAACTCGATACCAGTCACCTCACCATTAGGTACATACTCACCAGACATTAGGATGATAGCAACTGTTGCTGAGCAGATAACAATAGTATCCATAAACACGCCTAGCATCTGAACATAACCTTGGGAGGCAGGGTGTGGTGGATAAGGTGTCGCTGAGGCAGCCGCATTAGGCGCCGACCCCATGCCTGCTTCATTTGAGAAAAGCCCGCGCTTAATCCCATTGATCATCGCTTGAGCAATCGCATAACCTAAACCACCAGCTGCCGCTTCTTGAAGACCAAACGCACTCTTAAGAACCAACATTAACACGCCAGGAAGCTGTTCAATATTACTGATCATGACATACATAGCAACCAGTAGATAAGCTGCGGCCATAAACGGTACAATCACCTCAGCAGTACGTGCAATGGTTCTAAATCCACCAAAAATTACAACCGCAGATATACAGACTAATCCGATGCCTACATAAAGAGGTTCAAAACCAAAAGCAACATTCAAGGCTGTGGCAATAGAGTTTGCTTGAACGGCATTAAATACCAGACCAAAAGCGATGATCAGAAATAGGGAGAACAACACGCCCATCCATCGCATGCCTAACCCTTTCTCCATGTAATACGCAGGGCCACCACGATAATTTCCCTCTTTATCTTTGGTCTTATAAAGCTGAGCTAGTGTACTTTCAGCAAAAGAGGTTGCCATTCCTAACATGGCAATTAACCACATCCAAAAAATAGCACCTGGACCACCAAGGGTTAACGCAACAGCTACTCCAGCCATATTTCCAGTACCGACTCGCGCAGCTAAACTGGTACATAACGCTTGAAAAGAGGAGATACCCGCATTGTCGGACTTTCGACTATTTTTCAATACAGAGAACATGTGCCCAAAGTGCCTAAACTGTATAAAGCCCAAACGCACAGTAAAAAACACACCTACCCCCACCAATAGATAGACCAGCACTGTTCCCCATAAAAGGTCATTTAGTAGGCTAATAAAACTTGTCACATCTACCTCTTTATATTTATTGTTTATACTTTTTGACTTTTTTTGAACGCGGATAATGCAAATAAGTTCATCAAAAAGCAATCTCTTCCTCAAGAAAGAGTTCGTTTCAGTCAAATGCTGCGTATTAGTTAACCAATTTGTGTGTGAATTGCCTGAACCCCTCGAATATTCATAGTAGGCAGAACCATCTAGAACATCCGTAATAATTGCCTAAGTTTATAGAAAGAGTTCAACTTCGTGATCGATTACTCATAAAAATTTCACAAAAAAGAAACAAATGAGAAATAGTTCAAATATATCTTTAATCGCTCATGATATTTAATAGTTGAACGTTATCAATAATAGAGAGGTAGCTCATGGACGGCTTAATATTTGATAGTCAGTTAGAAACCACATCATTAACTAACAGCAGAAAGAAAAAAGCACCAAAAAGAATGTGGCGTGAAATTGAAGCGTTACAAGACCGCAAACGGTTGATCAAGGAGTTAGAGGATATCGATCTGTTATCGGATCACTCTAGCGATGATTTTGATTTTTAGCACCTCCATCAAATAAATAGAGCGCCATACAGCGCTCTATTTTAATTAGATTACATTGACGTTTAGATGCTCTCTTTGGACATCAGTTTTAGTCTTTGTGCTAACTGTTTATATTGATCAGCAATGGTATCGCCAAACAGAGGATCATTTTTATCCCCTTGCCATAACAGTTCAATTTTTTGCCAATCATTCGGAGCTAGCGCTTTATCTAAGAAAGGCAGAACTTCTCTATCTTCCATCTCCAAATGAGTTTTAACTCGACAGATGAATGCCTCTAAATGGGTAATAAAGATATCTTGAGGGATCACCGCGTCATTCAGAATCATATCGACAGTTTCAGAGAATGCACTAGTAAACTCAGATAGAGAAGAGTGATCAACCAACAGCTTATTCACCTGCTCCGTAAAGCCAAAGTTCTCTAAATAGTATTGATAAAGAAGATCCTCTTTAGGATGGTGGTTTTCGTCCGCAAAAACACTTAGGTAATCCACGATCTCTCTCACCAGCGAGTAGTTTATTGGCTTCTCACTTTTTAGCTCTTCTAGATCATTCTCTAAAAGGCCCAATATCCTATACATGTAACCATGCTCTCTTCGAATACTCTCTAAGATCATACTGCCTCCTTCAACTTGTATACTATTAGTATTAGCACAAAATCGGGCTCTAAGCCTTGATATCTGGCTGCCAGTTGATCTGTGACAATTTTTGTTTTTGCAGTATTTTGTTCGCTTTTGAGAAGTGTTTACAACCTAAAAAACCACGGTGTGCGGACAATGGTGAAGGGTGCGCTGCCGTCAGTACATGATGCTTCTCTTGATTGATCATCGCCCCTTTTTTCTGAGCGTGCGCTCCCCACAACATGAAAATAACACCGTCACAATGCTGATCGATCGCTTCAACCACCTTATCAGAGTAGGCTTCCCACCCAAACTTGGCATGAGAGTGCGCTCTACCTTGCTCAACCGTCAACACCGTATTAAGCAACAAGACCCCTTGATCTGCCCAACTTTTCAGGTAGCCGTGCTGAGGCGTTTCAAACCCCTCAATATCACTGGTTAACTCCTTATAAATATTACGCAGTGAGGGGGGGATTTTCACATCGGGCTGGACAGAAAATGAGAGTCCATGAGCTTGGTCTGGGCCGTGATAAGGGTCTTGGCCTAAGATAACCACTTTTATCTCAGTTAATGGGGTATAACGAAAGGCATTAAACACGTCTTCATTGGCAGGGTAGATCACTTTTCCTGAGTCTCTTGCCTCTTTAACTTGAGCCATCATACTTTGAAAGTAGGGTTGCTCCTGCTGGGAACCAACCGCCTCAGCCCAGGTTAGTGACGGATGATTAGACATTAGCAAACTCCTTTAATGTGGCAATCTCTTGCGACCAAATATCAGAGTTAATCGTCTCTAATACCAGTGGAATACCATCAAAACGAGGATCCTTCATAATATATTCAAAACAATCCCAACCAATGAAGCCTTCACCAAGGGAGTGATGACGATCGACTTTACCACCTAATTCAATTTTAGAATCATTGATATGCATCCCTCTTAAATAAGAGAAACCAACAATACGTTCAAATTCAGAAAACGTTTTCTCGCACGCTTCTTTGCTGCTTAAATCGTAACCCGCCACAAATGTATGGCAAGTATCAATGCAGATCCCGACTCGGATTTTATCTTTTACTTGTGCAATAATCTCTGCCAGCTGCTCAAATTTCCAACCCAAATTAGTCCCCTGACCTGCCGTATTCTCAATAACAGCAATCACTGATGGTACCGCTTCATGCGCCATATTTATCGATTCTGCAATACGGGATAAGCAGTCGCTCTCCTCAATTTTCTTCAAGTGGCTACCAGGATGAAAATTAAGTAGAGTAAGCCCTAGTTGATTACATCGCTGCATCTCATCAATAAATGCAGCACGCGATTTTTCTAATTTCTCCTCTTCAGGGGCCCCTAGGTTAATTAAATAAGAGTCATGTGGCAGAATTTGCTCACTGGAGAAACCATACTTTTTGCAACTCTCTTTAAACGCTTTGATCGTTTTCTCTTCAAGAGGTTTCGCTACCCATTGACGCTGGTTTTTAGTAAAAAGGGCAAACGCCGTCGCGCCTAATTCATGTGCCCTAACCGGAGCTAAATCCACACCACCTGCTGCTGAAACGTGAGCACCAATATATTTCATACCTATCCTTACTAAAGTGTTATTACTTAGGGAACTTTCGAACCTATCATAAGGTTGATGTTGTTACCTTTACGACCATTACTATCAGATTGTAACCTGAGTTATTTTTTTCATCACCTTTTACTCAACAGGCTATTAGCGCCTAAAGCAACACAAAAACGCAACATATTAACAACAAAAAAGAGGGTGCCGTTCATACTCATCCGCTAGAAAAACAGTAAAGGCATTAAAAGCAGTAAGTTTCTTCCTCTAACACCTATGGGTCAAATTAGTCCAAACAAGAATCCCTCTTGGGTCACTTGCGTCCTTTTGATGATAGAAATCAAAAAAAGAGCCTTAAGGCCCTTTTACTTTTGTCGTTTATACTAAAGCTCAATCGACTATTTTAATCCCATGCAGTTAGCATAGTAAGTAACGGTTGCAGGCCAATCACTAAAAACACCTAATACGCCTACATCTTGAGCGAGTACATCAAGCATTGCCATCATGTCACCATCATTATTGATGCCATCTTTAACGCTTTGATAGTACCAACCTCCACCTTGTGCAAGTGGACCTGAGCGCTCAAGGGTCCAAGCGATAATGTCTAAATCTGCATCCTTCGCCAGCTTAGCGTAATTAGATGCCATAAGCTCATTGTCAGCATTTAACTCAACTAAGGCGAAAAGTGGTGGTGCAATAATTTTAACCCCAGCATCGGAAAGTGCTTTCATGTTCTGCTTTGTTGCAACAAACCCCTTTTGCTCATAAACACGATCATCAAGATACACTGCTTGTTGACCAAACTTAGGGTTCTCTTTGATCCAGTATTTTACATCATTAAGGTCAAACGACTGAAGGTAACTATCTGAAGCGGAGATTCCAGCTTCTTTAAGTTCATCAACCAGCTTTTGCGCGTACATCTCTTGGGTAAAGCCGTTAAATGGCATCGCAACAGCCGCAGATTTTAGTTCTGGAGTGACTTTAATACCGTGCGCTTTGAACAATGCAGCACTTTCAGCATGTGTCATCAAAGTTCCATTTTGAGTATAAAGATCAGTTCTCCAGCCCGGTGTCCCTTTTGTATACTCTTCAACCGTGGTTGCTTTCGAGTTGGCACCGTCCATCTTCCCTTTTAAGGTTTTAAATTCAGCCAATGTAAAGTCCGACGTTCTACATTCCGCTTTTGCCTCTTCTCCCGTTGTAGGATTGGCGGGAGTAAATGGTGTGGTACACTTTTTAGCTAATTCAGGACGTAATAGTACATCGGTTGTGGTGTGTAAATCACTTTGAGAGTGACGACATACCAACTGTTTATCTTTGGTAAAGGTTACGTCGCACTCAACCACACCAGCACCCATCTTAATTGCTGCAAGATATGACTCCTTGGTATGCTCCGGAAATTGCATGGCTGCGCCACGGTGTCCGATAGAGAAGTTACTTCGTGTAAATGGGCCATTACTGCACTCCAGCAATTTACTCTTTAATGGCCCTTCATCCATATTGTTAACTAAATAGGATGGGCGCGGTCCTAAGTTTGCCGATTCTTGAGCCCAAACGGTGATTGAGCTGAGCCCTAATATAAGCGCTATAGAACCCTTCCATATTTCCTTCATTGCGTTTCTCCTTGCAGCAAATAGAGACACCATGTCCCTATAACAGTAGATAGCACGCACTGTGCCAACAATTAAATCTCTTTAATTACAAGGCGTTAAATATAACAAAATAGATATTCACAGTGGGGTGGGTCATTTATGTCCATCACGACAGCCTTGATAAGGTGTATATCGAAGCGTAACCATTCCGAAAGAGTTCGTTGCTCAAAAATAGTATCGTCACAACCAAAATGTAGTAAAATTACTACATTTAAAGATAATTAAAACCATAAAAAAATCGGGCTTAGATCGCAACTTACTATTAAATAATTATTAATTGATTTAGCGCAACGAATTAACCACTATAAAGTTATGGTTTTTTATCGTTATTTGATCTAAATCAATATACAAAGCGATCGTTAGATGTATATAATAAACACAGGAAAAATGAGAAAACTAACCACATAATTATGTTGTAGGAGATGGTAATGATTACAGGTATTCAGATCACTAAAGCGGCAAATGATGATCTTATTAACTCAATCTGGCTTTTAGACAGTGAGAAAAATGAAGCTCGCTGTGTTGCTGCAAACAGCGGTTTTGATGTAGACCAAGTCGTTGCTTCAAGCGATCTTGGTGATTATGAATCACGTGACGTTGCCATTGAAAAGGCACCAAAAGTGGAAGGTGGTCAGCATTTAAACGTTAATGTACTTAAGCGTGAAACACTTGAAGACGCTGTGGCACACCCTGAGAAGTACCCCCAGTTAACGATTCGTGTTTCTGGTTATGCGGTACGCTTTAACTCGCTAACAACTGAACAGCAAAAAGACGTGATTGCACGTACATTTACTGATTCTCTATAATTGAATCAGTAAAAACAGATACAAAAACGGCGCTGAAGTTCAGCGCCGTTTTTTTATGAAGGAGACTCACTTATTGTTAAGCGTGTGCCGTTCTTAAAATGACTTTAAGAGCCTCAAAATCACACTCCATCTCTTCAGACAACAGTTCCATCGCATCGTGTTTTGCTAAAGGAGCCGGCAGATCGATATCATTACCTAAAATCTCTTCCACTACCTCTTTAAACTTAGCAGGATGAGCGGTGCATAAGAATAGACCGGTCTCTCCCTCTTCAAGCTGTTCGTTAAGCACACGATATGCAATCGCACCATGTGGTTCACACAGATAGTTCTCTTGTTCAAACATCTCTTTAAGCGTTTCAGCACTCTGCTCATCGGTCACTGAGCCTTTGCCTAACGTATCAAGGCCCCAGCCTTTAAGCTGGCATAACTCTTCGATGCGAGGCCAGTTATTTGGCTGACTCACATCCATAGCGTTTGAGATAGTTGCAACGGTAGCTTTTGGTTGCCACTGCCCTGTTTCAAGATAACGAGGTACAGTA
This sequence comes from Aliivibrio kagoshimensis, assembly GCF_050337105.1. Taxonomy (NCBI): domain Bacteria; kingdom Pseudomonadati; phylum Pseudomonadota; class Gammaproteobacteria; order Vibrionales; family Vibrionaceae; genus Aliivibrio; species Aliivibrio kagoshimensis. The sequence goes on along the minus strand of NZ_JAKJSQ010000044.1, from coordinate 17,076 downwards.
TCATTCGCATTGGTCGCTGCAATAAAGCGTTTAATTGGAAGCCCTAACGTTTTTGCTAATAACCCCGCGGTTAAGTTACCAAAATTACCACTTGGTACTGAGATAACTAAGTTTTCGCGCTGCGCTTTTGATAATTGAGACGCCGCTTCAAAGTAGTAACAAATTTGCGCCATTAAACGGCTAATGTTGATAGAGTTTGCGGAGTTTAAACCGATCTCTTTACGAAGCTCTGCATCATCAAATGACTGTTTAACCAGTGCCTGACAATCATCAAAGTCACCATTAACGGCCACGGTATGGATATTGCCACCTAACGTACAAAAGAGCTTTTCTTGCAATGGGCTAATTTTACCTTTTGGATAAAGAATCACTACATTGATATTTTCCATGCCGAAGAATGCATGGGCAACAGCGGCTCCAGTATCACCGGAAGTAGCTGTTAATATAGTGATTTTACCATCATCGGCTACCGCAGCTAAAGATTGCGCCATAAAACGGCCACCAAAATCTTTGAACGCTAACGTTGGACCGTGGAACAACTCTAAGGCAAACACGCCATCTTTAACTTTATTGATTGGTGCTGGGAACTGAAAAGCAGATGACACCATCTTCTCAACGGTTTCCGGCGGAAGTTCATCTCCAATCATCGCCGATAATATTTTACTACTGCGTGTGACGAAATCTTCATCGAGCAGAGCATCGATATCATTAAATATCGGCAACTCTGATGGGAAAAACAGGCCTTGATTACGGCCTAAACCTTGGCGAACCGCTTGGCTAAACGTTACTTTCTCATCGTTTTCTTTAATGTTATATAGTTTCATAGTTCACTTCCTGTAACTTTAGATCCCTGTTTGTCTAAGCGACAAATATGGACAAATCCTTCACTGTTCTGAATATAGTTTTCTTGTAACCAACGAGAAACTCTCTCTGCCACCGCTTTATCTTTACAGATACTAAACAGTGTTGGTCCAGAGCCCGATATACCGGTAGCAAGAGCACCAGCCGAAGTAGTAAAGGATCTCGCATTGGCAAAATTTGGTAATAGTTGCTCACGATACGGTTCGGCCACTACGTCTTTGATCATTTTTGCTGCCAGTTCTGGTTGTTTAGAGTAACAGCCATGAATAAATCCAGCTAAATGTCGTCCATGCGCAATAACATCTTGTTTACGATATTGCGAAGGTAATATATCACGCGCTGCTGCCGTTGAAACCGTAATCCCCGGATAAGCCATTACCCAGTACCACTCATCAAAACAAGGAACCTCTTGACTGATAATACCCAACTCTTCAACCATAAGTTGCAAACCGCCAAGATAACAAGGTGCTACATTATCATAATGCACACCACCAGATATCTTACCTTCCATCTCTCCCATTAGGGCAAGAAGTTCGGTCTCATTAAGCGGTTTATCGTGGAATCGGTTTAACGCATCTAAGGCCGCGACAATAGAGCAAGCACTTGAGCCTAAACCAGAACCAATGGGCATGTTCTTCTCAAGTGTCATCTCCAGAGGTTTGACCGCAATCGATTTACTGGTCAATTCACGTGAAAACACTACCCAGCAGTCATACACAATATTCTCTTTAACATTTTCAGGTAACTTGCTCACAAAGCTGCCTGCTGTTTTCAGGCTAAAAGCGTCACTGCCCTCTTCAACCAACACGCGATCACCCAGCAACGTACCATCAATGGGAGAGACTGCAGCGCCTAATACGTCAAAACCGACACTGACGTTACCAATTGACGCTGGAGCATAAACAACAACACCCATGTTAAACTCCTAATTTCCAGCCAAGGGTTCGCATTAAGTCAGAGAATACACCCGCAGCCGTCACTTCTGTTCCTGCGCCATAGCCTCGAAGAACCAATGGGATTGGTTGATAATACCGGCTATAAAAGGCCAGTGCGTTTTCGCCATCTTTAATTTTGAACATCGGATCATCAGCATCCGCGGCAATGATTCTCACCCTACACTGACCATTCACGATTTCACCAACATAACGAAGTACTTTACCTTCATTTGCGGCCTCTCGGCAAAGATTACTAAAATACTCATCCGCTTCAGGCAATCTAGCGATAAACTCATCAACGGTACCTGAATCATCAAAGCCTGGTGGCAGAGCTTGTTCAACTTCAACATCATCAAGTTCAATTTCCAGCCCCGTTTCACGCGCTAAGATCAAAAGCTTACGTGCAACGTCCATACCTGAGAGATCATCACGAGGATCCGGTTCTGTAAATCCATTCTCTTTGGCGATCAATGTCGCTTGGCTCAATGTCATGCCTTCATCTAACTTACCAAATATGTAAGAGAGTGATCCTGACAGAATGCCATTGAATTTCTCTAGTTCGTCACCTGCAGCAATTAAGTTTTGTAAGTTCTCAATAACAGGAAGACCCGCGCCTACTGTGGTTTCATACATAAACTTACGACGAGTCGAACGCGCGGCTTCGCGTAATTGGTGATAATACGCCATGCTATCTGTGTTGGCTTTTTTGTTCGGTGTTATGACATGGAAACCCGCTGATAAAAAGTCTGCATATTGCTCTGCAACGCCTTGATCAGAAGTACAATCGATCACCACCGGATTAATAATGTGGTTACGCTGAACCAGTGAGATCATTCGAGCTAAAGAGAACTCTTCATTTATTCCGCCCATACGATCACGCCAATTATCAAGGGGTAAACCGTTGCTATCAAGCAGTAGCCCCTTACTGTTCGCTAAGCCACAAACACGGATCACGATGCCTTTTTCAGCCAGTTTAGGTTGCTGACGTTGAATCTGATCAATCAGTTCTCCACCAACACCACCGACACCGACAACAAATACATCAAGGAAATGCTTACTGTTAAACAGATTCTCATGACAAGCTTTAATTGCTTCCGATTTTTTATCTTCCGGAATCACAGCAGAAATGGCACGCTCAGAAGAGCCCTGCGCAATCGCAATGATGTTAACGTTAACTTCAGTCAAAGAGGTAAAGAATTGCGAAGCAACGCCACGAGAGGTTCTCATTCCATCCCCTACTAAGGTGACGATGGCTAGGTTATCGATGAATTCAACAGGCTCAAGCAAGCCATCTTTCAACTCTAATTCAAATGCATCGCGAAGTGCCTGTTTCGCTTTTAGTTTATCGGCAGATTCAATACAAAAACTGATGCTATATTCCGAAGAGGACTGGGTGATAAGCACTACCGACACACCCGCACTCGACATTGAACCAAAGACTCGTGCCGCCATGCCTATCATCCCTTTCATGCCAGGGCCTGATACATTAACCATAGTTAGGTCATCGAGTGTGGTAATGCCTTTAATTGCTAAGTTATCTTCCCCTGTATCCAGACCAATTAAGGTACCTGCACCTTGCGGGTTAAAACTGTTTTTAATCAAACAAGGGATATGGAACTGGGCAATAGGAGCAATCGTTTTTGGATGCAAAACGGAAGCGCCAAAATAGGAGAGTTCCATCGCTTCTTGATAGCTGAGTGACTTAAGAAGACGTGCATCTTCAACTAAACGCGGATCACAGTTATAGACACCATCTACATCGGTCCAAATTTCACAACAATCAGCACGTAGACAGGCTGCCAGTACTGCTGCTGAATAGTCAGAACCATTACGACCTAATGTAACCAGTTCGCCTCTCTCATTGCCTGCCGTAAAACCAGGCATGATGTTGACATGACCAACTGGAAGCGGTGACTTTTTAAAATTAAGGGTCGATCGGTCCACATCGACCATCGCCTCTAATGAGTGATCTGAAGCATTTAGATATTTAATCGGGTCAATTAAACTTGCAGCTTGTCCTTTAGCCTGCAATACCGCTTGCATCGTCACAATGGAGATTCGCTCACCTTTGCTAATCACTTGTGCATAGACATTATCCGGACACATGCCTAATAAGCTAATACCATGAACAAAATGGCGTAGTTGAGCCAATGAGCTCTTCAGCTTATCTTCAAACGCTTGAGTTTCAACGTTTGGTAATCCAGCAACGATGCCTGAAAAGAGTGTGTTAAATACCGACTCTAACTCCGTGAGTTGCAGCTCCGCTTCACCATTTTCCAATACGGCTTCAATCACAGAAACTAAGCGATTGGTGACTTTCCCTGGTGCTGATAAGACAACGGCAACTTCTTCTTGTCTCGCATTATTCGCAATGATATCTGCAGCACGTAAAAATCGTTCTGCATCGGCGAGCGAAGACCCACCAAACTTTAATACTCGCATCCCTTTCTCCCAATAATTAAAATTTGATTTATTACAAAAAAAAAGCCCGTACCTTATGGGGTACAGGCTTTCTAAAAATACTTACGTATCAGCCCACCCCAGCACATTCCGTGCCGGTAATAATAATGGTCATAATCTCGATAGAGCTGATAGTTAACATCTAAATTCTTTAATCTTTTATCTTCGATACTTAACGTTTAACCGATAATGTGAGTTAAAGTCAACAAAAAGTTACTTTGAAAAATAACCAAAAACAAAGACAGATTCATTAAGGTGATGAAATGTATGAGTTTAATTTTACAATAGTTTAAAAGTTGTTTATTTTTCAATTTTGGGTTTTCTGCAACATCGCCTCACTGTTCTCGGTAACCTATAAAAGCAAACTAGTTAAAAACAGAACTTGGTCGGTTTTTTTACACAGAACAGATTAACTGAAGAACAGCACAGTTTGCTACTCACCTGTTCAAGACTCTCAATATCCGACATGCAACCCATACCAGAAAGGAATAGTTTGGCACATTTCTCATTTAGCGTGATTATACTTAACAAATAACCAACATTGGGTGTATATTGAAAGACTACCTATTTGTAAAGGAGCAGAAGAATGAGACGATTTTTAATCATATTCGTTTTTTTTAGCGCTTCTTTCCCCTGTTTGTCAAACGCCAATGATCTCCCTGTTCTCAATCAACAGCCATCTTCATTCAATTGGTTTTTATCAACTCAAACCTCAACCAAAGAGCAATTTGACCTATGGAAAGTCGATAGTGGCTATCGGTATTCAGTGATTGACTCATTTGAACTTTATATTGGTACGCGCCTCCTCGCTGCCGAAGGTAATGATGATCTTGAACAAGGCTTTCTTAGTGGTTTGACTTATCATTTAAATGAAAAACTAAGCTTTCAAAGTACGCTTTTGACTCGTAACACCAGTGAAACAAATAGCGTGCAGACTGACATCGAAGTATCGAGTCGTTTGAAAATAACAAAGAAAGTAGATCTACACGCCACGATAGATGTTGAAGACATTGAGCAAATATTTCAACTCGGTATTGGATTTAGCTTTTAACGTTAATTTCGTTACAAATTTTGTGGGTATTATTTCCTGATTAAGAACATTAAATGATTTAGAATTGCCACTTGATGTATATCAATAAAGTGATTGATATTAAATAGACGTTATTGTTAGAGAGCTGTTAAGAGATTACACTCCTTTCCCTTAGAGAAATTTATACCATACTCCTTAAGTATTAGAGAGTATGATGAAGATAGTACACTGACATTCTCAGGGAGATAAGTACCGCTTAACGCGTATTTTATGTGAGAAAGGTTGTCAGTCACCGTAATTAACACCTAGAGTGTTGTTAAATATTTACTATAGAATTAGTACTATTACATTATCAATTTGTTTTTTATTAGGTAAAGCCAATGCAAACGCCACAAATCCTGATTGTTGAAGATGAACACGTAACACGTAACACGTTAAAAAGTATTTTTGAAGCTGAAGGGTATCATGTGTTTGAAGCCAGCGATGGCGATGAAATGCACACGATTTTATCTGAACAGCAACTGCATTTAGTAATCATGGATATCAACCTCCCTGGAAAAAATGGACTATTACTTGCTCGCGAACTTCGTGAACAAGGTGATATGGCACTGATGTTTTTAACAGGTCGTGACAATGAAGTAGATAAAATTCTTGGCCTAGAAATTGGCGCAGATGATTACATGACTAAACCGTTTAATCCTCGTGAATTAACGATTAGAGCTCGTAATCTTCTTACTCGTGCAATGCACCAGAGTGAGCCACAAGAAGATAAGCGCACTGTAGAGCGCTACCAATTTAACAACTGGTCTTTAGAGATTAACAGTCGTTCACTGGTTAGCCCTGCTGGTGAGTCTTACAAGCTACCTCGTTCTGAGTTTCGTGCTCTGCTTCACTTCTGTGAAAATCCAGGCAAGATTCAGACCCGTGCTGATCTATTGAAGAAAATGACTGGACGTGAACTGAAACCTCACGACCGTACGGTTGATGTGACTATTCGTCGTATCCGTAAGCACTTCGAAGATGATGCTGATACACCAGAAATCATTGCTACGATTCACGGTGAAGGTTACCGCTTTTGTGGTGAACTAACAGACTAATTACAGTCCAACATTCAATAAAAAAGCCCAGTCTATTTAATACACTGGGCTTTTTATTATCTAAAATACTTCGTCAACATTAACACTCTCTTGCACCAACCACTTTGACTCAGTGTCAATAGAGCTCACTTCTACGGCTAAATCAACCGGGAGTTCATGGTTAAGCTCTCCGTTCCAAGCAGCGGCTATCTCCCAAGAATCGCTGTCATCGGCTCTGAGTTCATACTCCTCTTCAGTTAGGTCCCACTGTTTGTTTCCTTGTCGAATAACAACCTGCAGTATATTGGTTTCAGGAGCAATAAAACTCGGCGATGTTAGTCTCAATGTTGCGTGGGCTTTTACGGAGTCATCATCAGGGCTCGGCATTTTGTTAATCCATACAATACTGGTTAAGGTTACTGTCTCTCCAGCAATAAACGCTCTACTATTACTTTGCCAATCCACAAGGGTATTAACAGCAACAGAACCATCCATATCAATAGCCGTTCCGCATCCAGACAGAGCAATTGCAAATAAAATAGCACCAATTTTTTTCATTATTTACCTCTCAACTCTAACCACTGTTTTAACGTTTTAATATCATCTTGATATTCATTTTTAATCTCTTCAACCCAGTCATTAATATTCTCCCACCAAGCAGGATGCTCTGGTGATTGTGCTTTTTGCGCCACAGATTGGATGTGTTTCAACCCAATAGAACCTGCTGCACCTTTAATTTTATGGGTTTCACAAACAATGCCATCTTGATCTTTGGCTGTCATGTTAGAGTCTAAAATCTCTAAATACCCAGGCATAAGCTCCTCAAACATCGTGATACTGTCAATAATTGGCCCCGTTCCAACAATCTCAATATAGGATTCAAGCATCTCTAAATCCAGTAATTTTGTAAACAGGGGTTCATTTTTTCTTATTGATTTAGCAGGTAACGTTTCAGATCTCTGATCCCGCTTTTTCGTCTTACGATGATCGCTGTTGATCATTAACTTCTCAATCACGTTTGATAGTGATTGAACACTTAGCGGCTTGCTGATCGCCTCATCCATACCTTTGGTAAAGTATTCAGTTTTGTCCTTCAATACGTTCGCGGTTAGCGCCACTAATGGAGGTAAATGGTCATACGTCGCTCTAAAGTGCTGAGCAATATCAAAGCCAGTCATATCTGGCAACTGAATATCCAATAATACGAGGTCATACTTATCAGGGGAGAAGGCAACAATCGCTTCATCACCACGCATCGCAACATCGACACTGTGGCCTAGACTCTCAAGTAACGAGCGTGCCACAGTAATATTCAACTCAATATCTTCCACCATAAAGATGCGTAAGCTTGACTCTTTTTTCGCAGGGACAATGGTTTCATCGATCACTGAATCACTGATTGGAACGGCAATACTGGCGGTAAATGTACTGCCAAATCCCTCTTCACTACTCGCGGTCAACTCTCCGCCCATCATTTTTATTAACTGCCCAGACACAGCGAGTCCAATACCTGTTCCCACAGCATGCAGATTATCATTGCTCTGTTTCACTTGATAATACATCGCAAAGATCTTATCTATCTCTGACTCAGGAATACCAATACCTGTATCTTCTACTTCGAAGGTAATGTGGGCGATCTTATCCACCACTTCACAACTTACTGAAAGGATGACACTCCCCTCTTTGGTAAACTTGGTGGCGTTACCGATGAGATTCCACAATACCTGTCTAAGTCTTGTCCCATCCACCTCAATTTGATTTGGTAGATCTGTCACTCTTTCAAGGTTAAACCGTAATCCCTTCTGCTCAGCCATTAATCCAGAGATGTTCTCAATTTCAGTGACAAAATCAATAAAGTTGAGCGGCTCGATCATAAGCTCTAGTTTTCGACGATCAAATTTGTCCATATCGATAATGTCATTAAAAATATTGCCTAAAGTAATCGCGCTGACATTAATGGTGCGCATGTAATTTCTTTGTTCGTCATCAAGCTGTGTATCAAGCAGCATACGACTTAAACCAACGATACCATTCAGTGGCGTACGTAGCTCATGACTAATCGTCGAAATAAAGGTGGTTTTTTCGCGACTGGCTTTTTCAAGATCATCTTCATACTGTTTACGTTCAGTAATGTCTCGCCCAAAGCCTACCAAACCAAGATGACGATTATCACGACTGTAAAATGGCAGTTTACTTAACTCAAAGCACGCTTTTCTTCCATCCGGATACACCAACCACTGCTCATACGTTAATGACTTATTTTCTTTAAACACCTGTTCATCGGTTTTCACTACCACCGAAGCGATCTCTTTGCTATAGACATCCCAAGGAGTCAGTCCAATTAACTCTTTCTCTGTCTTACCGATCAGCTCTTCAATGGCTCGGTTACAGCCAGAGAACTCACCCTTTTCATTTCGGTAATAGATGATGTCAGGCGATGAATCGAGAAATGAACGAAGAAGTGCACTGCGCTCAGAAAGTGCCATTTGAGCCTTTTCGCGCTCATACATTTCATTCTCAAGATCTTGAATCGCCTCCTGCCTACCCAGCTCGGCTTTCTCTCTCTCTTCTATTTCTTGATTAAGCTGCTGAATGTTGCCCTTAAGTTGATCATTTAGCTCTAAGTCACGTGAGCGCATCTGTTCTAATTTAGAGACTAAGCGGGTTAAACGTTGACGAGAATCTTCCAGATGATCAACCACGACCGAGAGAAAAAAGACGGCCCATGGAGTGATCAGTAAACCAAAAAAGACAGATCGAAGAATATCAATTTTCAGTATCTCACCACTCAAAGCCAGCGTAACGCCCACTTGAATGATCACCGCTAATGCCACTAGCGCACTAGCCAGCAAAATACTAAATTTAATGATCCCCAGCTTTACCATTAGATCGACGTAAAATTGGGCAAGATTCTTCAAATACTTCATGTAACCATCCATCTTTATTAAGTCAAACGATGATATAGCGACTTACATCGGACTCATAGCAACAATTGTAATTACCTTTATATAAAGCAGGGTTATTCACAAAAGCGGATTTTTATTGTCAATTGTTAACCAGTTTTAGCTTTTATCCGGCGGCGTATAAATAAACGGTCGATTGAGTAGACTACCTTGGGCGCCATTTTGTTCAATATCGTTCCAGATCCCAGTCATCGCTAACCACCGCTGCTCACACCAGAGTGGTGACAATAAGATAGGCTGCTGAGCAGTAGCAGAGATACGATGGTAAATCACATCAGGGGGGGTCATTCGAATTAACTCGCTGGCAATCGAAACATACTCACTCATCTCTATCGCTTCTAATCGTCCCGCTCGCCACGCTTTGGCCATCGTGCTTCCCTCTACAATATGCAGTGGGTGCAATTTAATGCCGTCTGTCCCTGCATCAATCACCTGTTGAAGTGTCTGTATATTATCGACGCGTTGCTCGCCAGGGAGCCCGACAATCAAATGAGTACACACTTTTATTCCTAAGGCTCTGGCCTGCTTAGCAATACCTTCATAACATGCGAAATCGTGCCCTCGGTTGATACGCTGCAACGTTTTATCATTAGAGGTTTGCAACCCAAGTTCAAGCCATACCTCATACCCTTGTGCAACGTATCCTGCTAATAGAAACAGCACTTCATTAGGTACACAGTCTGGACGAGTACCTACACATAAACCCACGATGTCACTGGCAAGTAGAGCCTCTTCATACATGATTTTTAATCGTTGAACTTCTGCATAAGTGCTGGTGTAGGCTTGAAAATAGGCAAGATATTTTTGTGCCCTATCCGTTTTTTTTGCTCGATCGGCTAACTGAACCGTTATCGGTTTATATTGAGTTTGTTCATCAGAAAACGAAGATACGTTACAAAATGTACATCCACCTCGGCCAATCGTTCCATCTCGATTCGGGCAAGTAAACCCGCCATGCAAGGTCAATTTATGGACTTTTTCACCATGTCTTCTTTGAAGATCCATGCCGAACATATTGATAAGTTTATGAAGTTGCATTGAATGTACCGTAACAATATAAAATGAAAATATAATTCCATTTCGTAACTAAAAAACACATTACAATATATGAGGTTGATTGCATTTGCCTTTAACTAAATCAATAAAAACACACAAAAGAGCAACAAAAGCCTCACAAATGATAAATTTAACGGTTTAAACTCCTCAAATGAACTAAATAGCATATCTTCTTAAAAAATTAAAAATGGCATTTAAGCTGACAAAAATGTAGCATAGTTACAATAAATTCTGATTTATGTTTCACCAGTGACAACATATCACTGAGTCAGAATAGTGGTTTTCACCCCTCCTTATTCGGAATTCAATATTTTTGATTTCCTCGAAAGAAAACCACAATGGATTACGTTGCTTTGCACCAAAACAAAAGTTTTTTCCGCGAAGCACAGAATGGATTCAGACCTACTTTACCTTGAGTTATGCACTCCGTAGGTTCTCAATAAATATATGGACATGGCGAAAATTTGCACCAGACAAGTTGCGCCTGATTTAACTGGAAGGATGTATCTATGATAGATCAAGAGCAAAAACCACAAGGTATGTATGTACCTGAGTTAGAGCACGATGCCTGTGGTATCGGTTTTGTCGCACACCTTAAAAATCGAAAATCTCACGATATCGTTACTCAAGCTCTAGATATGCTTGCCCGTATGGAGCACCGTGGCGGTCAAGGCTGTGACCCCTCGAGTGGTGATGGCGCAGGTATTCTGTTGCAGAAACCCCATGAGTTTCTATTAGAAGAAGCATTGAAATTAGGCATTACCTTGCCGAAGTTTGACCAATATGGCGTCGGTGTGGTTCTTTTTCCTAAAGATGAGCACAAACGTCAGCAGTGTCGTGACATTATTGAGCGCAATGCTAACCGGCTTGATCTTGAGATTATCGGTTACCGAACGCTTCCAGTTGATAACAGTATGTTAGGTGCAGATCCACTAACCACAGAGCCCCAGTTTGAACACCTATTTGTTACTGGTGGCCCAAGTATGGATCCTGCTGTGTTAGAACGTAAGCTGTATGTGCTGCGTAACTACACCATACGTGTCTGCTTAGAGAGTGTCTCCAATATTGGTGATGATTTTTATATCAACTCCCTCTCTTACAAGACCTTAGTATACAAAGGTCAATTAACCACTGAGCAGGTTCCTCAGTACTTTTTAGACCTGCAAAACCCAACCATGGTTACCGCTTTAGCACTGGTTCATTCTCGCTTCTCAACCAATACATTCCCTCGCTGGCGTCTGGCACAACCTTTTAGGTATATCGCTCATAACGGTGAAATCAATACCGTTCGAGGTAACTTAAACTGGATGAAGGCTCGTGAAGCGATTCTTGAGTCCAAATTATTCAGTCAGCAAGAGATCAACATGCTACTGCCTATCTGCCAAGAGGGATCCTCTGACTCCTCTAACTTCGATATGGCGTTAGAACTTTTGGTGCTCTCAGGTAGAAGCCTACCGCATGCATTGATGATGTTGATCCCTGAGGCGTGGCAAGAGAATAAAAACATGGATCCTAAGCGCCGTGCTTTTTATCAATACCATGCCAATGTGATGGAGCCTTGGGATGGCCCAGCGTCAGTCTGTTTCACCGATGGGGTTCAAGTTGGTGCGACGCTAGACAGGAATGGTCTTCGCCCTTCTCGTTATACCGTGACTAAAGATGACTTCCTCATTATGGCCTCTGAGTCCGGTGTAGTGGATATTAAACCCGAAAACGTTCAATTCCGTGGTCGTTTACAGCCTGGGCGTATTTTTGTTGCCGATTTAGAACAGGGTCGAATCATCTCTGATGAAGAGGTAAAAGACAGTATTGCCACCTCGCAACCTTACGAGTCGTGGATACAAAGTAATCTTCTTAGCCTAAAAGCGCTGCCAGAAGCAGACAACATGCACCACCAACCTACCCCTGAACGTTTACTGCACCACCAACAAGCTTTTGGTGTCAGTTCAGAAGAGGTCAATGAGATCATTGTTCCGCTGGCAAAAACCGGTTATGAACCTCTCAGTGCCATGGGCGCCGATTGGCCACTAGCGATCTTATCGCATCAATCGCAGCACCTCTCTAACTACTTTAAACAGCTCTTTGCGCAAGTCACCAACCCGCCGATCGATCCGATTCGTGAGCGTATGGTGATGTCGTTAAATACTTATTTAGGCAAAGATCAAAACCTGCTGACAGAAACGCCTGAGCACTGTCAGAAAGTAGAGCTTGAGTCGCCAGTACTGTCCAACGCAGAGCTAGAAAAAATTCGTGCTATCGATAAAGAGCACTTACAAGCGAAAACATTGGACATCGTATTTAGAGCTAATGGTGAATTAGGTAAATTACAACGTGCCCTAAAACGTATCTGCCAATATTCAGAAGATGCGGTCAACGACGGCTACTCCATTATTATTCTAACCGACCGTGCTGTGAACTCGAATCACGCTGCAATCCCGGCGATGCTGGCCGTTGGCGCGGTGCATCACCACTTGATCCGTAAAGGGTTAAGAATTAAATGTGACATCGTGGTTGAAACGGGCGATGCTCGTGAAACTCACCATTTTGCAACGCTTGTAGGTTATGGCGCTAACGCAGTGAACCCATACCTAGTTACTGAAACCTTGGTGGATCTACAGCGTAAACGCAAACTTGATCCAGAAGTTGCTACTGACGACCTCTTCAATAACTACCGTAAAGGGGTGAATGCTGGACTGCTTAAGATTTTCTCAAAAATGGGGATCTCAACATTGCAGTCTTATCACGGTGCTCAGATATTTGAAGCGCTTGGTATCAGTAAATCAGTGGTTGATAAATACTTCACTGGCACGGTTTCACGTATCCAAGGCTTAACCATTGATGACATTGCACAAGAAGTGCTGATTCGCCATCGTATTGGTTACCCAACCCGTGAAATTCCAGTTCAACTGTTGGATGTCGGTGGTGTTTATCAATGGAAGCAGCGTGGTGAAAAGCACCTGTTCAACCCAGAAACCATCTCACTACTACAAGAATCAACGCGTAATAAGAGTTATGACCAGTTCAAACAGTATGCTCACGCTGTCGATGCTCAAGGTGATAACGCTGCAACGCTCAGAAGCCAATTGGAGTTCATTAAAAACCCAGCAGGATCCATTCCTCTGGCGGAAGTTGAACCGATTGAGAGCATCTTAAAACGATTTGCCACCGGTGCAATGAGCTTTGGCTCTATCTCACACGAAGCTCACTCTACGTTAGCCGTTGCCATGAATCGAATTGGCGCTAAATCTAACTCTGGAGAAGGGGGGGAAGACCCCGCCCGATTTGAGAAGAAATCAAACGGTGATTGGGAGCGTTCTGCCATTAAGCAAGTTGCCTCGGGTCGCTTCGGTGTTACCTCATATTACCTTTCTAATGCCGATGAGATTCAAATCAAAATGGCACAAGGTGCAAAACCAGGCGAAGGCGGGCAGCTACCTGGAGATAAAGTCGATGACTGGATTGGTGCAACTCGTCACTCAACCCCAGGTGTCGGACTGATTTCTCCCCCCCCCCATCATGATATCTATTCAATCGAAGATCTGGCTCAGTTGATTTACGATCTAAAAAATGCCAACCGAAATGGACGAGTGAACGTTAAGCTCGTGTCTGAAGCTGGCGTTGGTACCATTGCTTCAGGTGTTGCTAAAGCGAAAGCTGACGTGGTTCTCATTGCAGGTTTTGATGGCGGAACAGGTGCATCTCCGATGTCTTCGATTCGTCACACTGGTCTTCCATGGGAACTAGGCCTTGCAGAAACGCACCAGACCCTACTGAAAAACGGTCTGCGTAACCGTATTGTTGTCCAGTCAGATGGTCAGATGAAAACCCCTCGTGATTTAGCCGTAGCCACGCTGCTCGGTGCTGAAGAGTGGGGAGTTGCTACTGCTGCACTAGTAGTTGAAGGCTGTATTATGATGCGTAAATGTCATAAAAACACCTGTCCTGTCGGTATCGCAACTCAGAACAAAACCCTGCGTGAGCGCTTTGATGGCCGCGTAGAAGATGTGGTGACTTTCTTCCAGTACATGGCTGAAGGGTTACGTGAAGTGATGGCTGAACTTGGCTTCAAAACCATTGAAGAGATGGTCGGTCAATCACACAAGCTAAAAATTCGCGACAACATCGGACACTGGAAATACAAAAATCTTGATTTAAGCCCTGTCCTGTTCAATGAACCAGCTCGTGCTGAAGACGGTATTTTCAATCAGCGCCAACAAGATCATAATTTAGAGAGTGTTTTAGACCGTAAATTGATTGAAAGCGTGGCGCCTGCTCTTTATGAGGGCAAGCAGGTTGATGTTGAATTTGACATCATCAATACCGATCGAAGTGTGGGTACTATGCTCTCTAACGAAATATCTAAGATCTACAAAGATCAAGGTCTACCCCAACCGATGAACGTCAAGTTCAAAGGCAGTGCCGGTCAAAGCTTAGGGGCATTCCTAGCAAAAGGCGTGAAATTTGAAGTCGAAGGCGACGCCAATGACTACTGGGGTAAAGGGCTTTCTGGCGGTACGTTAGTGCTCTATCCAGATGCCAACTCGGACATTGTTCCTGAAGATAATATCGTGGTTGGTAACGTCTGTTTCTATGGGGCGACATCTGGAGAGTCTTACATTCGT
Source organism: Aliivibrio kagoshimensis (assembly GCF_050337105.1). NCBI lineage: Bacteria > Pseudomonadati > Pseudomonadota > Gammaproteobacteria > Vibrionales > Vibrionaceae > Aliivibrio > Aliivibrio kagoshimensis. The sequence goes on along the minus strand of NZ_JAKJSQ010000044.1, from coordinate 2,073 downwards.
GGTCTGGCTGGCGAACGTTTCTGTGTTCGTAACTCAGGGGCTCGCGTTGTCGTTGAAGGTATCGGAGACCACGGTTGTGAATACATGACAGGGGGTATTGCGGTTATCTTAGGTCAAACAGGACGTAATTTCGCAGCAGGCATGAGTGGCGGAATCGCTTATGTTTGGGATCAATTCGGTGACTTTGAAACCAAACTCAACGCCGAGCTGGTTGATCTTGACCCTATCGAAGAAGAAGACAAAGCACTCCTTAAAGAGATGTTGACCAAACAACTCTCTTACACAGGCAGCAGCGTGGCACAAACCTTCCTATCAAACTTTGAAGAGAACCTTCAGAAGATGGTGAAAGTGATGCCAAGGGATTACAAAGCGGTGCTTAATAAACGTAAAGCCAATGCGGCAAACAAGGAAGAGTTGGAGGCCATCAATGGGTAAGCCTACTGGATTTTTAGAGTTTGGCCGTCAACTGCCAAACAAAGTAGAGCCAAGTGTTCGTATTCAAGACAATAAAGAGTTTGTTTTAAACGAAGAGTTTGGAGATAAGATCAATACACAAGCTTCTCGTTGTATGGATTGTGGTGTTCCGTTTTGCCACAACGCCTGCCCGATTGGCAATATCATTCCCGACTTTAACGATGCGGTCTTCCGTGACAGTTGGGAAGAGGCTTGGAACATATTAAGTTCCACCAATAATTTCCCAGAGTTCACGGGCAGAGTCTGTCCAGCGCCTTGTGAGAGTGGCTGTGTATTAGGGATCAATCAAGATCCTATTACTATCTGTAACATTGAAAAAACCATCGTAGAGACCGCTTACCGTGAAGGGTATGCCAAAGCGAAAAAACCTCATGCGCGCACGGGAAAAACAGTCGCTATCATCGGCTCAGGGCCTGCTGGGTTATCGGCAGCAGAGCAGCTAAACAGTGCCGGTCACTCTGTCACGGTTTTTGAGCGTGATGAAAAAGTGGGTGGGCTACTGCGTTTTGGTATTCCTGACTTTAAACTTGGTATGGACATTATTGATCGCAAAATCGGTTTAATGGTTGATGCGGGTATTAAATTTGAGGTCAACGCTCACGTGGGTGTGGATATTAACGCCCAACAGTTACGCCAAGATTTTGATGTTATCTTACTCACTGGCGGCTCAACCGTCCCTCGTGATCTTCCGATTCCAGGGCGAGAGTTGAACGGCGTGCACTACGCCATGCAGTTTTTGGCGCAGAATAATCGCCGTGCCAATGAGATGGATCTGAAAACCGAAGAGATTCATGCCAACCAACAACACGTTGTCGTGATTGGTGGTGGTGATACAGGTTCTGACTGTGTGGGAACCTCTAACCGACACGGGGCGAAAAGCATTACTCAAGTTGAGATCATGCCAATCCCACCGGAACAGCGCCCGGCAAACCAGCCTTGGCCGGAATATCCAATGATCATGAAAACCACCAGCTCTCATGAAGAAGGGGGGGCTCGTCACTGGAATATTCTAACCAAAGAGTTTATTGGCGATGAGAAAGGGAATGTAAAAGCGTTGCGTATCGCTGACATCCAGTGGGGTGAAGCTGCTGCAGGTGAACGTCCTAGCTTTACCGAAATCGCCGGCAGTGAACGTATCATCCCTTGTGATCTCGCCTTCCTAGCGATGGGTTTTTTACACCCAGAACCCTCTGGTGTGCTGGCTCAATTGGACATTGAACTGGATGAACGCGGCAATGTGGCTTCTGAAGGCTTTGCAACCAACCAAAAAGGTATTTTTGCCGCCGGTGATATGCGCACTGGACAGTCATTAGTGGTCCGTTGCATTAACGAAGGGCGAGAATCGGCTCGAGCTATCGATGAATATTTAATGGGTGACAGCAACCTAGAAGCTAAAGCTGATTCCTTGATGCTTTCAGCCTAGGTAACCATCTGTAAATTTTACCTTTGAAATAAAACGCATAAAATTTGCATATAAATAGAGAATAGTTCCATACAACATTATTTATTGGCCAGAGCAACTGCTCTGGCCTTTTTTTTATTCATAAAACACTAAAACTCAATTAATTTTCAAACGATTAGTTTGTCTTTTTTTTTGCC
>NZ_JAKJSQ010000043.1:0-38497 GCF_050337105.1 Aliivibrio kagoshimensis | reverse complement strand
CCGAAACGGGTAATGGAAACCGTTTTGGGGTGGTCGAAATTAAACCGTCTGTTGGATAATTAAAAAATAAATATTTTTTAATTAGACAATGGCTATGTAGGCCAACGGATTTTTAAGATCAGAGGGAATTAAAATTGACCAATATGTGCAAGAGAGGATTAACACAAGCAATTCAATTTGGTTTGTTATTAACAACACCTTACATCCAAGCAGAAACGACAAGCACTGATAATGACTCAATGGAAGTCATTGTTGTTTCAGCACAAAAAATAGAACAGAGTAAACAAGATATTCCAGCATCATTGAGCCTCTACTCTGACACTGACATAGAAGAGCTTAATATCAAAGAATCGACTGATATCGCTCAACTCACCCCCGGAATGAACTATTTAAAAGCGGACAACCATACCGCTTACTTTGTTTATCGTGGTATCGGCGGGACCACCACTATGAATAAAATTTACAATATTAATATTGATGGTGTTACTATCCCTTATGTAAATCCAAATATATTATTGGACGCGTCTCAAATTGAAGTTATCAAAGGGGGGCAAGGCTCACTGTATGGCCGAAATACACTTTCTGGTTTAATTAAAGTAGAAACTAGTCGTCCAATGGATGGATATGAAAACTATTTCCAAGTTGATTACGGCAGCTTCAATAGCTACGACATTGAGGCTGCGATAGGTGTTGACACGGGAGAGAACAGTGCCGCTCGTATTGCCGCACAATATAAATCCAGTGATGGTTATTTTGAAAACAGCACACTCAATAGAGATGATACCAACGACAATGAGCAATACTCAGTACATGCTAAATTTGATGCCTACAATACGGATGAGCTGAAAGTTGCCTTTGATTTAATCGCAGATTCCTACGATAGCGGCTTTGATAACTATGTGCTTGGTGGAGGGCTTAACCCAACCAATAACGAACCTGGTTATAATGAAGGGGATTTACTCACCGGTATTTTTACGGTAGAAAAAGAGCTAACCGCAAGTTCCACTTTAACGTCAATAACCAGTTATACCGACTCCAGCTACGGATTTTTGCATGATTGGGATTTCTCTCAACACGATATTAGCTTTGCTGATTTTGATGAATCCACCAAGTCAATATCTGAAGAGCTGCGCTTACATGGTGTAACACAAGGTGATATCGACTGGTTGGTCGGCCTTTTTCTAATGCGCGAAGAGGTGGATACGACTACCAAGGTTAATTTTGGCAGCGATGCTGGAATGTGGCAAATGCCCGCTGGGGTAAAAATGTCGCAAGACAGCTCAATAGAGACCTTAAACGGCGCTCTATTTGGTCAAGTTATCTATCCGTTTGGTGACTTTGAACTAACGGGTCGATTACGACTAGATTACGATAAAAAATCCCTCGATTGGCAGGACAGCAACAGCATGGGTATGCCAACAACGGCATTAAGTTTTGAAGACGATTGGTTTGCCGTTCTCCCTTCTGCTTCTTTCAGCTGGAAACCAAATAACAAGCGGCACAGTTACCTCTCTGTTTCTCGAGGCTATAAAGCGGGTGACTATAATAATGTCATGGTCGAAGCACCACTGGTTAGCAAGGCCGTCGACCCTGAGTACAGTACAACTTATGAACTTGGCCACAAAGAGAGGATTAGCCGTAACGTAGAACTCAACACTGCCGTTTATTACATTGACTGGACCGATATTCAAGTTGATGTGCCTCATCCAAACTACGCGGGCGGTTATTTAAAACAAAACGCAGCTGAAGCGCACAGTAGCGGTATTGAACTTGAATTACTTACAAAGCCAATGAGTGGCTTATCCATCTTTATGAATGCCAGCTACTTGTTTGACTATGAGTTTGATGATTTCTCCAATGGTGCAGGCGGAGATTACACTGATAACAAACTGCCATACACCAATGAATACACAGTGTCTATTGGGTCAAGCTATGGTCAAGCGCAAGGCCTGTTTGTCGGAGCCAATCTTTCATTCTATGGTGATCAGTTCATGAATGAAGCCAATACATTGGAGCATGGCAGCTATACGATATTAAACGCACAAGTTGGCTATCGCACTCATGGTTGGACAGCTTATCTGTACGGGCGTAATTTAACGGATGAAGAGTATTCAACTTCAATGTTTAACGAAGCGAAAGCAGCTGGTGAACCTCGATTTGTTGGGGTAAAAGCCAAGGTTAACTTCTAACTGCAATGCCAGTGAATTAAAGCTCTAACTCACTGGCAACAGAACAAAAAAAGGTGTTAAGAAGTCACTCCCAATTCATGCTGACTGAATTTGATGTCATACATTAACTCACGTCGAGCATCTTTAGGAAGTACGCTATATTGTTTGCGAAAAGCGGTACTAAAGTGACTGAAATTGCTATAACCCAACGCAGCCGCAGTTTCAGTTACATTGTTATTTTTTAATAGTACCATCGCTCGTTTCATACGTTCTTCTTGAAAACAGGCATACACGCTGGTGCCGAACAATTCCTTGAAGCCTCTCTTGAGTTTGCATTGATTAACCCCCACCGTTTTAGCTAATTCAGCAATGGTTGGGGCAGAGCTAAGATCAGATAACAAGCAGTCTTTAGCGATCGAAATCTGCCGCTTTTCACGAGTAGAAAGAAACTCTTTAGAGTGTGATGTTTTAAGCGCATGCAAGTGCCAGTAAAGATATTCTAGAATCGCAGAATGCAGTAACAGTGGATGTTTAACTTGTTGCTTCAATAGGGCAATAACACGGGTAACCACTGAGCTCATTTGCTGACTTGAACGCCCCTGTCGAATAAAGAACGCCATGTCTTTATCAAAATCGATCTCGGCCAACTCTTCTCCAGCTAATGAATAGAGAACCTCTGGGCGAACCATAATCTCCAAATTGCAAAAGTCAGCACTATCTTGAACATGGAACACCTCTCCATCAGTGAAGCCCATATTGATATAGCCGCGTGTACAGTTAAGAGTTTTATTTTTCACTCTTGCATTGAAATGTCCCTCAATAAAGTAGTTTAAATGAATGTAATCCTTATTGCTTGGCAATGGCGATTCAGTATCCATTTTTTCCATATCAGCACGAGAGAATAAACCGACAGTCAATCCTGATTGAAGCTCGATAAAGTTCATCATCTCGCTCTGTTCAAAATTAAGATTATCAACACACCCTTCTTTCTCATTAGTACGCATCTATGCTTAGTCCTTTCCGTAGCATCCTTGCGAGATAGGAGATGATGCTGCAACTATTCAAAACAAGGAAATAATTTACTTCTGTGTGTAAATATTATCCTGTTAAATATACCATGTAAATGATAAAGATTATCATTCGCTTTATTTGAAGGAGAGGGGGGGGAGGGGAGTATTTTGGATTAGGCCGATAGGGAGTAAAATTACGCCCTAGTCTACATATCTCCAGCCTTTTTCATCTGATCTTTGAAGTGGGCAATAAAGTTTGACAAAAAGACCCCCAATAATTGGAGTCCAACTATTAGGGGTGATTTCACAATACGGTGCGCTTTTTATGAAAATTACTTATCCGTTCCAACGATAAGAGAGTGACGCTGCTTGCGGATCATCTGGTTCTGCCACCAGAACCTCACTCTCGATGATTTCGGTGGTTATCGCAGGTTCAGCGGCGGACGTCACCGGCTCATTCAAGGTATAACTCGCCTGGTCATCAACGACGGGATCTGGCTGAACGTCAATCACTTCCACTACCACTTCTTCAAGCTGTGATACATTAGCAAGATCTTGTTTAAACTCAGCAACAGAGGTTAACAGATCGATGTTAAATACGACCGAATCTCCAGTGATCGAGTCAACTTGTAAGCTTGCCACCGAACTCAACGCTTTTAATTGTGTCTCTAACTGGAAAAAATCTTCCGTTGACTGGACATTCATCACAGAGATTAAGGTTGATTCCGCAGACTCTCCGCCTAACTGAATACCGTGCTGATCAGCAAGATAATCCGATACGTCGTTAATCATCCTAGCGGTTGCACCCGCCGCACTTCCCTTGGCTGCCCCCTCAATTGGCCCCTTTTTACTCATCACCATACTTTGCGGTTTTTCATCAAAAAGTGTCCAACGAATGGTGTTGTTGTTGGGCCCATGATTAATCACTTTGACCAATAATACGGCCCCCGTATCGTAGCGTTGACTCGCCGACGCGATAGGCTCAACAAACCCTCCCCATAAATCAGAGATAGAGATTGAGGTGACATCATCAAAATCGCCTACGGGTATAATAACGGGTAGACCACGCTTATCGGAGCTTCCCTTGATGTAAGAGGTAATCTCAGAAGATGACTGCTCCCAGACCACTTTACGAGCGCGGTATTTTTCTTCAACAATCCAAACCAACAACTTATTACGTGGGGTACTCCAATAGGAGGACTTAGCTTGCGTTAACAGGTGTTTAATCTGCTTACTATTAAAACTTAATTTCAGCGAAGGTTGCTCATTAATCTCACCATAACTTAACTGCGAGATATAACTGCTGTTTTTTGAGAGCGCTTTTTTTATGATCTCATTGTTGGCAATGTCTCTGCTTCCAGAAACTTTAATTAATACGTTTTCGAAGGCGGCACGTTTAGCATCTCTTTCAGCGCTATCACTGTCTGCAAGAAGCACTTCAGTTTGATAGAGCCCAGTTGAGGCGGCAAAAGTAAAAAAGCTTCCCATTAAGAGAAGTAACGTCAAAGCAGTACGCAGCATATTCAATCCATTTCAGTAATTCTACTGTTGGATCATAAGCGGATATTATTGGTGGAGCAATAGCTCTGTATCGACGGGGATCTAATTTACAAAACAATTGATAGTTTATTGCATAGCCAATTGCTCTATTCATTCACAAATAACACCATATTATTTTTTAAATTTATGAAAGTTACTTATAGGGGTGCTAAGATTCGGCGGTTTACCTCAACTATCGACTTTTTTAGGGATTTTTCACCATGCTAAACATCTTACAAGGAGTCCAGATGCTATTTGTTGCATTCGGGGCTCTGGTTCTTGTTCCTCTCCTTACCGGTTTAGATCCTAACGTGGCTCTATTTGGTGCCGGTATTGGTACTCTTATCTTTCAAGTCATTACCCGCCGCTCTGTTCCTATCTTTCTTGCCTCCTCTTTCGCTTTTATTGCTCCTATTATGTATGGAACCCAAACATGGGGAATTGCTGCCACCATGGGTGGATTAATGGCTGCTGGTGCCATGTATGTATTGATGGGCGCATTAATTAAGGTGAAAGGCGTTGGTATCATCCATAAGCTACTTCCCCCTGTCGTCGTTGGCCCTGTGATTATGGTGATCGGTTTAGGTTTAGCACCTTTAGCGGTCAATATGGCGCTGGGTAAAACAGGAGATGGTTCAGTACAGCTCGTTGATAGTGACATTGCCTTATGGATCTCTTGTGCCTCTTTAATGACCGTGATTTTAGTCAGTGTGTTGGCGAAAGGGTTTCTCAAGTTAATGCCAATTGTGTCAGGTATATTTGTGGGCTATAGCATGAGTCTCTACTTTGGTATTATTGATTTCACGCCAGTTGAACAAGCGGCATGGTTTGCTATCCCTAACTTTACCTTCCCTGAATTCAACATTAACGCCATCTTGTTTATGATCCCTGTCGCCATCGCGCCGGCGGTTGAGCACGTCGGTGATATGTTGGCTATCTCTAATGTGACCCGTAAGGACTACCTTAAAAAGCCTGGCTTACACCGCACTATCGCCGGAGACGGATTTGCCACCATGGCAGCTTCTATGATGGGTGCACCACCTAACACCACCTACAGTGAAGTAACAGGCGCAGTGATGTTAACCAAAGCGTTTAATCCTGTCATTATGACATGGGCTGCAGTCTCAGCCATTATATTAGCCTTGGTTGGAAAACTTGGCGCTACGCTACAGACCATTCCAGTTCCTGTAATGGGCGGTATTATGATATTACTGTTCGGTTCAATCGCTACTGTGGGTTTAAACACGCTAATTCGTAATAATGTTGACCTACATAAATCTCGTAACTTAGCCATTGTCGCGGTTACGTTAGTCTTTGGTATTGGTGGAATGGCTTTTGGAATTGGAGAGTTTAGTCTTCAAGGTATCAGCTTATGTGGAATTGTGGCTATTTTCCTGAACTTAATTTTACCAAAAGATTTTGGTGATAATCACATTGTTGATAACGCCCAAATCGAAGATGAAAAATAACACTGATAAAAATTAAATAAAAAAACCGGTTGGTAGACTCAACCGGTTTTTTACATTTTTTGTTCTGTTATTGACTATTTTGTGCCAAAAATCTTATCACCCGCATCCCCAAGGCCTGGGATGATGTAACCTTTGTCATTCAACTTCTCATCAATCGCTGCGGTATAAAGCTCAACATCTGGGTGCGCTTTTTTCAGTGCTTCAATGCCTTCTGGAGCAGCAACTAAGACTAAAACTTTAAATTGATGACACCCTTTCTCTTTAAGCAGATCAAGAGTGGCGATCATTGAGCCACCTGTCGCTAGCATAGGGTCAACAACCAGAGCGATACGTTCATCGATGTGCGAAGCCAGTTTGTTAAAGTATGGAACTGGCTCAAGTGTCTCTTCATCACGGTAGATACCAACAACACTAATTCTTGCGCTTGGAATGTGCTCTAACACACCGTCCATCATGCCTAAACCTGCACGTAGAATCGGAACCACTGTCACCTTTTTACCTTTAATTTGATCCACTTCTACTGGGCCATTCCAGCCCTCAATAACCACACGCTCAGTTTCAAAATCAGCTGTTGCTTCATAGGTTAATAAGCTACCAACTTCTGTCGCTAATTCACGGAAACGTTTGGTACTAATATCACCTTCACGCATTAAACCGACTTTATGCTTTACCAGTGGGTGGTTAACTTCGACAACTTTCATTTTCAACTCCGGTTAAAATTTAACAAAACCCCCAGATTATACACTATCACAGGTCCTTTGAGCGGATGATGTTGTGCTATTTACGCTCCATTTATTGATTTCTAACAATAGATACGAAATCAGTTTCAAAATAATTTCTAACAAGCTTACGCAAACGTTTTCCTTTTTGCTTAATCTGCTGTTAGAATGGCCCCGATTTTTCAAATCCAAGCTGTGAATTAATCCAACCAATGACGAGGATTCCCCGTGAGTGGTAACAACTCTTCTTTAAGCTACAAAGACGCCGGTGTTGATATTGATGCAGGTAACGCGCTAGTTGACCGTATTAAAGGTGTAGTAAAACGTACTCGCCGCCCAGAAGTAATGGGTGGTATAGGCGGTTTTGGTGCCCTGTGTGAACTGCCTACGAAATACAAACAGCCAGTACTGGTTTCTGGTACCGACGGTGTTGGTACTAAACTACGTCTTGCAATGGACCTAAAGAAGCACGATACCATTGGTATTGATCTTGTAGCGATGTGTGTTAATGACCTCATTGTGCAAGGTGGTGAGCCTCTATTCTTCTTAGATTATTACGCAACAGGTAAACTGGATATCGATACGGCCGCTTCTGTCGTAACTGGTATCGGTGAAGGTTGTTTACTGGCCGGTTGTTCACTCATCGGTGGCGAAACGGCAGAAATGCCAGGTATGTATGAAGGTGAAGACTACGACGTTGCAGGTTTCTGTGTCGGCGTTGTTGAGAAAGAGGGCGTTATCGATGGCACTAAAGTGGCTGCTGGTGACGCATTGATTGCGGTCGGTTCAAGTGGCCCGCACTCTAACGGTTACTCTTTAGTTCGTAAGATCATTGAGGTATCTAATGCCGATCTTAGCAAAGAACTTGAAGGCAAACCTGTTGCCGATCACCTCATCGAGCCAACTAAAATATATGTTAAATCAACACTAAAATTGATTGAACAGCATGATGTACATGCTATCTCTCATATTACCGGTGGTGGTTTTTGGGAAAATATCCCACGCGTTCTTCCTGAAGGAACAAAAGCGGTTATTGATGGAAAAAGCTGGCAGTGGCCTGCTATCTTTAACTGGCTTCAAGAGAATGGCAATGTTGACACCTACGAAATGTATCGCACATTTAACTGTGGTGTTGGATTGGTTATCGCACTGCCAAAAGCACAAGCGGCACAAGCTGTTGAGCTGCTAAATGCTGAAGGTGAAAACGCTTGGGTTATTGGTGAAATTGCCAATGCTAAAGATGGCGAAGAACAAGTGGCTATTCTTTAACGTTAAGTCGACTCATTGATAGCAATCGCAAACCTAAAAAGGACAACGTAGTGAAGAAAATAATTGTCTTAGTTTCTGGCGGTGGGACCAACTTACAAGCGATCATTGATGCTTGTGGTAATACCATCTCAGAGGCTCAGGTTTGTGCAGTTCTCTCTAACCGTGCTGACGCATATGGTTTGCAGCGCGCTTTAGATAATGGTATTGACGCTCATTTTGTCTCCCCAAAAAGACACGATACGAGAGAGGACTATGATGAGGCATTAGCTAAAATCATCGACCTCTATCAGCCAGACCTGATTGTTCTAGCCGGCTACATGAGAATTCTGAGTGGTCGATTTGTTCAGCAGTATCAGGGGCGAATGATCAACATTCATCCCTCTCTGTTACCAAAATACACAGGATTGCACACTCACCAACGGGCTATTGATGCCGGAGATAAAGAGCATGGTACCAGTGTGCACTTTGTTACCGAAGAGCTTGATGGTGGCCCGGTTATTCTTCAAGCAAAAGTGCCCATTTTTGCGGATGATAACGCGGATGATGTAGCGCAACGCATTCAAGCTCAAGAGCACCAAATCTACCCTTTAGTCAGTCAATGGTTTACTCAAGACAGATTAGAGATGAAAGAGGGGGTTGCCTATCTTGATGGCAAAGCACTGCCAATTTCTGGGTATGCCAGCTAACTTTGCTAAGCAATAAAGATAAAAAATGCGACTTAACCGTCGCATTTTTTTATCGTCCGCTGATCAGCTCACCGTGATGGAACAACGCAAATTCACCGGGCTGCATTTTATGCCACTCTTCATCCTCTGTAAGCGGTTGAGTCGCCACAATAGACACCACATCTTTAGACGTAGTCTCTTTCTGGAAGTCAATGGTAACGTCTTCATCAATCAGTGACGCTTGACCAAAAGGTGCTCGTCGGGTTATCCAGTGCAGGTTATTGGTGCAGTAGGTCATCACATACTCTCCGTCACTGAGTAACATGTTGAACACACCCAACTCACGCAACTGATCGCAACACTTTGCCACGTATTCAAACATGAGCATCATATCCTGAGGCGGTTCTGGGTACTTCTCTTCTAGTTGTTTTAATAACCAGCAAAAAGAGAGTTCACTGTCCGTTTCACCCACAGGTCTAAACCGACCGGTGTTGTGTCCTTCGTAACCGCTCAACTGCCCATTATGAGCAAATGTCCAATAACGCCCCCATAGCTCTCGCGTAAATGGGTGGGTATTCTCCAAATTGACACAGCCTCGATTAGCTTGCCTTATATGGCTAATAACGGCTTTGCTTTTAATCGGATACTCTTGCACTAATTGAGCAATTTTTGATTTACAACTTGGATTAGGATCCTTAAAAGTACGAAAACCTTTGCCTTCATAAAAAGTAATTCCCCACCCATCTCTGTGCGGTCCAGTATTCCCCCCTCGTTGGACTAATCCTGTAAAACTGAAACAGATATCGGTGGGGACGTTAGCACTCATCCCGAGTAATTCGCACATTGTTGTTCTAAACCTCTACGCTTCCATCTCTTTTTCAATCAATTGAATAATGATGTGGATAATTTTGATGTGGATCTCTTGAATACGGTCAGCATAACCAAAATGAGGGACGCGGATTTCGATGTCGGCCAAACCCGCCATCTTGCCACCATCTTTACCAGTGAGCGCGATGGTTTTCATCCCTTTCTCTTTGGCCGCTTCTATCGCTTTAATGATATTCGCTGAGTTACCAGACGTTGATAAACCGAACAGAACATCCCCTTTCGAACCTACTGCTTGAGTATAACGAGAAAAGACATGATCATACCCAAAATCATTGCTCACACAAGAGAGGTGACTAGGATCGGAGATCGCAATGCCAGGATAACCCGGTCGGTTTTCACGGTAACGCCCTGTTAACTCTTCAGCAAAGTGCATGGCATCACAGTGTGAACCACCGTTACCACATGAGAGCACTTTCCCCTCTTGTTTAAACGAATCTGCAATCATCTTAGCCGCCGCTTCAATGTTCTTTAAATTGGCTTCATCAGCCAGAAAAGCGTTTAGGACTTCAGCAGCTTCGGTTAATTCTGAACGAATCAAATCTTGATACATGAGCAACTCTCTATCTGTTTTATCAATGTAAAGGATGCAAAATGATCCTTAGATTGCATCCAGTTTACATAGAAAACCCTAAAAGTTCAGGCCTCTAAACAGAATTTTTTTGACCTAGGGAGAAAAGATGATCATCAAACTGTGAATCTGATTCACAAATCTCGACATTTGCGATGTTATTTACTCCTACCTTCAGCAACTTAGTAAATAAATGAGGCTTAACATGAGTGATCAATATCCGCATATTGGATAACTCTTCTATCAACTCTTCCAGTGCTTTAATAGCACTGATATCGATAGCGGTCACCTGCTCAAAATCAATCACCACCACCTGGCTATTGATCGGTGTTTGTTGCGCCAATGATTTAATTTTATCATTAGCGGCAAAAAAGAGAGGCCCCTCTAAGCGATGGTACACCAACGCATTCTTCGCCATCTCATCTCTGTTGATCACTTCACTGCTGGATGAGGTGATATCCATAGAGCGCTGAATGAACAGTAAGCAGGCTAACGTCATCCCTACACCAACGGCAACCACCATGTCAAACACCACCGTTAAAGTAAAACAGGTTAGTAGTACCGCTACATCACGTTTAGGGGCCACTTTAACCAACTTAATAAAATGCGGCGCTTCAGACATATTCCAAGCCACCATCACTAAGATACCCGCTAACCCAGCCATAGGAATGTAGGAGAGAACAGGGGCCAATATCAGCATCGCTAATAAGACAAATATCGCATGCACCATGCCAGCTACAGGCGTTAACCCACCAGCACGTATATTGGTAGCCGTTCTGGCTATTGCCGCGGTGGCAGGGATCCCACCAAAAAGTGGCGCCACAATATTACCCATCCCTTGTGCAACTAACTCCCCGTTAGAGTCGTGCCTAGTTTTGGTCATACCATCCGCAACCACAGCACATAGTAGCGATTCAATTGCCCCTAACATTGCAATGGCTAATGAGGCTGGTAATAACTGATAAATAAGATCCATACTGATGACTGGAAAACTGAAACTCGGCAGCTGCTGAGGAATGCCGTTGCCGACAACACCATCAAGAGTAAAGTGAAATTGACTCCCCAAGGTTGAAGTAGCCCCCAGTCCGCTCCCCGTCATTGCCACTGCTAACAGTGTCGCGACAGTCAGTGCAACAATATGCGCTGGAACTTTACTCGTAAACTTACTCCACCCAATGAAGGTGAGGATAGTAATAATACCGACAATCGCATCCAATGGATTGAGGGTGGGTAACGCTGAACCGTAAACCTGCACTTTATCGAAAAAGTGCAAGGGTGAGCTAGCAAGCTGTAACCCCAGTAGATCTTTGAGTTGCAGAAAAGCGATCACAAAACCAATACCGGCAGTAAAACCTATGGTCACAGGATACGGTACAAAACTGATCACTCGCCCCAGTTTAAGCATCCCCATGATAATCAGAATCACCCCTGACATCATAGTGGCCAACATCAACCCGCCGAATCCATACTGTTGGACGATCGGCAGCAAAATAACCACAAATGCAGCCGTTGGACCGGTGATATTAAACCGAGAGCCGCCAAACAGAGCCACTAGAAAGCCGGCAACAATAACCGTATACAACCCATGCTGAGGTGGCACCCCAATGGCAATTGCCAGTGCCATTCCCAGCGGAATCGCAACGACACCAACCGTAATTCCAGAAACAATATCTTTACGCAGAGAAGCGGCGTTATACCCCTCCTTAATGACACCTCGAAGAGCGTGACTCAATAACACAATAAACTCCTGCCAGTATTGGCAATGATAAATAGAACCCATCGCAGTATACGCCTGCTAATGTCAGAGCCAATAGCATTCCATTAATAATTTTATAAAGTAAATCTTTTCTTATTTCATTCTCACAATTAGAGCTTTTACGTAAACGAGATCACTTTTTCATCAATTTCGTAGCGAATATGTTTACTTTTTGTTAAAAAAAGGCTTAACTTAAGCAACTGGTAAGACCTCATACCAATTGTTGAATTATTAAGGAGAGACACATGGCACTAGGATTTTTGTTACTCACGATGGTCATAGCAGCAGGTTTGCTGGCTTATCATCGAATTGGCCTAAAGGTATCCACCGCATCATTAGTTGGAGTCATGTTGGTGGGTATGGCGTTAGGAGTGGTAGGAGTCTATGGCGTCGCTCTATTTGCTATTGTTGCATTATTCTTTAATCTCCCTTCACTGCGACAAGTGCTTATCAGTAAACATGTACTTGCTCTGTTTAAAAAAATTATGCCAGAAATGTCACGTACTGAAAAAGAGGCGATAGACGCAGGTACAGTCTGGTGGGAAGCGGAACTGTTTAAAGGAAAGCCCGATTGGAAACAACTTCGTTCTGTTCCTAAACCAACATTAAGTGACGAAGAGCAAGCCTTTCTTGATGGCCCCGTTAATGAAGTGTGCCGTATGGCTAACGACTACCAGATTACTCATGAACTTGCTGATCTGCCTCCTGAAATTTGGCAATACTTGAAAGAGAAAAAGTTCTTCGCAATGATCATTAAAAAGCGTTATGGCGGGTTAGAATTCTCTGCCTACGCGCAATCTTGTGTGTTACAAAAATTAACAGGAGTATCGGGCGTACTGTCATCTACCGTGGGGGTTCCCAACTCATTAGGCCCTGGTGAACTACTGCAACACTATGGAACCGAAGAGCAGTGCGATCACTACTTACCAAGATTGGCGCAAGGAAAAGAGATCCCCTGTTTTGCACTAACGAGCCCAGAAGCGGGTTCTGATGCGGGTTCTATTCCTGATTACGGGATTGTCACTAAAGGTGAGTGGCAAGGTGAAGAAGTGCTTGGTATGTCGATTACTTGGAACAAGCGCTATATTACCTTGGCGCCTATTGCTACCGTTCTAGGGCTGGCATTTAAACTGCGCGATCCAGATGGTCTATTAGGCGACACCAAAGAGCTAGGCATTACCTGTGCGCTCATTCCAACCGATATTGAAGGCGTTGAGATAGGTCGTCGTCACTCTCCACTCAACGTACCCTTCCAAAACGGCCCGACTAAAGGCAACAATGTCTTTGTCCCTTTGAGCTTCATCATAGGCGGCGAAAAAATGGCCGGACAGGGTTGGCGTATGCTGGTTGAGTGTCTGTCCGTCGGTCGTGGTATCACACTGCCTTCAAATTCAACGGGTGGGCTTAAGAGTGCTGCACTCGCCACCGGCGCTTACGCTCGCATCCGACGTCAGTTCAAATTGCCTATTGGTAAAATGGAAGGGATTGAAGAGCCACTTGCTCGTTTAGCCGGTAATGCCTACGTAATGGATGCAGCAAGCAGTCTGACTGTTGCTGGTATCGATCTTGGTGAGAAGCCTTCGGTTATCTCTGCCATTGTTAAGTACCACTGTACCCACAGAGGTCAACGTAGCATCATTGATGCTATGGACATCGTTGGAGGCAAAGGGATCTGTATTGGCCCTTCTAACTTCTTAGCGCGCTCATATCAAGGCTCTCCTATTGCGGTGACCGTAGAGGGAGCGAACATTTTAACTCGTTCAATGATCATTTATGGTCAAGGGGCGATACGCTGCCACCCTTATGTATTAAAAGAGATGGAAGCGGCTTATGCACCAGATAGCCATAAAGCCAATGTAGAATTTGATGGTGCACTATTTGGTCATATTGGTTTTGTAATCAGTAATCTAGTCCGCAGTTTATGGCTAGGCATCACCGATGGTAGAGGCTCAGATACCCCTAAGGTGGAGCACACTCGTCGTTACTATCAGCAACTTAATCGCTACAGCGCTAACATGGCACTGCTTTCCGATATTTCGATGGCAGTACTGGGTGGAAGTCTCAAAAGAAAAGAGCGTCTATCAGCCCGATTAGGCGATCTGTTAAGTCAACTTTACTTGAGTTCAGCTACCTTAAAACGTTTTGAAGAGGAGGGCTGTAAAGAAGAGGATCTGGCCTTAATGCAGTGGGGGTTACAAGACTCACTCTACCAAGCTGAACAAGCGATTGTGGAGCTATTAAATAACTTCCCAAATCGTCTTGTTGCCACCGCAATGAAGGTCGTACTATTTCCAACAGGATTAAAGCGTCGTAAACCTAGCGATCAACTTGATGGTCAAGTGGCGAGAATCATTCAAACGCCTTCCGCTGCTCGTTCACGCATTGGTCGCGGTCAATTCTTAGAGCCAAGCCCGTTCAATCCGGTCGGGAAAATCGAACAAGCACTTGTCGATATCCTTGCGGCTGAACCTATCTTTAATAAGATATGTAAAGCGACGGCAACTAAGCACCCATTTATGCAGCTTGATAAGATTGCCGATATTGGCTTGGCTGAAGGCTTGATCTCTAATCGAGAAGCGGATCTATTAAGAAAAGCGGAACAGGGTCGATTAGAAACCATCAATGTGGATGACTTTGAATTCGATGCTTTAGCCGCCTCTCCCGCACCACTCTATCAACCAACGGTAGATAACGCGGCATAGTGAACCGTTGATTCATCAGTAAAAAGGGAAGCGAATGCTTCCCTTTTTTGATCTTTACACTATGGCAGAGATAGCGTCTCCTCTTTCTCTTTCTTTCGGCTTCTCAATTTACGCCAACCAAAAATCCCTATTACCACAATAAGAATAATGAGGACATTACCGATAACGATAGAGAGGTAAGTTTGCAATCGAGCCTCTTCCTTCTCTTGCTGTAAACGAAGTGCTTCCGCTGCTTCTCTTTCTGCTTGTAACTTGGCTTGGTACTCTTTTTGTGTATTGGAGAAATCGGAAAGATCAACCACGCTGTAATTTTGTTGCTTTAACGGAAAGATAATCTCTCTTTTTGATACTTTATCGGTAACGTAAATCTTCCCTTGCCAACTGTTTCTTCCGAGTGCATTAGAGTTAGGCAGTATCAATTGCAGTTTATTGGTGCCTTTTTCTGACTGACCTTGGTTGATGGTCACTTTGCCTTTAGGGTCTATCTGCTCAATATGTGCCATCAAGCTCCCCTCTTCAAAAATGCCATTTTCAGTATCAATAAACAATTTATGCGGGTCCTGTTTCTCTCTTGATTGTGCAAAACGGACTTGAATAGGTGTCGGGTAAACCAGAACATCTTGTTCTATCGCTCTTAAAAACACCTCATTATCCGATTGAATTCGAACATGGTATTTCCCCGGCAGAACCGCAACAGACAGAGCAACGGTAAAGACACCATCTCCAGCACGCTCATCAAGTCCAGTGCCATCATCAGCAAAGGTTCCAAGCACTGTTGGTATCGGTTTTTGACTTTCAGGAATTTGATCTTCATTGGGTACAAAACGTGTCATGGTGACGGTCAGATTCACCTTATCAAGCAGGTTTTTTAAGATAATGGGTTGGCCATCTTGAGCTAAACGCGCGGTAAATTTAATGCTCTCCGTCGCGTAAATTTTAGCCGGAAGCTTATCAATATTCATGGTGAGATTAGAAAGCACTTTTATCTTGTTATCTGGGGTCACTTTCCCAATCGCCTGCCATGGTCCCGGCATTGGTTGATCAATGGAGATAATATCCACGCTGCTCTCATCCAACCAAGCCACGTTATCAGGATGTTTCCATGCATAGTACTTCACCCCATCAGGGCGCACTAATACCACAGGTTGTGAGACGTCTTCTCTATGAATAACAAAGGTAACTTGAGAGACAGTGGCGTCCACTCTAAAGCGATTATCCAGCCAAGACATTTGAGTCCCATCTTGTGACCAGCTAATTGCCGAAAACAGTAATGTCCCCATCAAGCTTATCTTTGTTAACCAGCCCCACATACCGTCCCCTTTTATTGTTCTGATTGACGCCATAAACTAGGGCCACTTTTTTCCACAATATCTAAACGCGATTCATGCGCTTCTATTTCATCGGCTGAGGCATGAATAATCTTTAATGCTTTATCCCCTTTAATCACTCTTTTTATCTGATTTGCATCGCCAGAATCATTTTGGGACTCGCCAAAACGCATTAAGGTTTGGCCGCCGGTCATTAACAGATAGACGTCGGCTAGAATTTCAGCATCAAGTAGAGCGCCGTGCAGGGTACGATGGGAGTTATCGATCCCATAACGGTCACAAAGGATATCTAGGTTATTACGTTTGCCCGGAAACAGCTTTTTCGCCATATCCAAGGTATCAGTGATTTTACAAAAATCGGACGTTTTACCGACGGATGCATTGAGCTTACTAAACTCATAATCCATAAATCCCACATCAAAGGGGGCGTTATGTGCAACCAATTCTGCACCTTTGATGAAATCAAGAAATTCTTGATGAACCTCTCGATACATAGGTTTATCAACCAAGAACTCATCGGTGATACCGTGAACATTGATCGCCGCATCATCGATCAATCGATCAGGTTTGATATAGACATGGAAGTGGTTACCGGTTAATTTTCGATTAACGATCTCCACCGCACCAATTTCAATAATACGGTGCCCTTCCCAAACTGGTCCACCCTCTTGGTTCATACCCGTGGTTTCGGTATCGAGAACAATAATGCGATTACTTTGGTTGTTTTCAGAAGTCATAAGTACAAATAAATCAGCGTTAAATAAAGTGTAGGTGTGAATAATAACAGTTAATCACCCGCTTTAAGCTTCGATTTCCACTTTAAAGCGTGTCCGGTGCGATAATTTACCGAAACGGGAGAGAAACTTCTCTTGCGGCTGAGTGCTTTTTTGATTGGATTAAGCGGATAGGTTCGTTTTCTTGCCACAATAAAATAGAGCCCCCCTACCGATGAACCACATACGCCAACTTGATTCTCCAACCAAGTCCAACACGTTTTATGTTTGGTAAGTGGCATCACAGCAAAATTCTCTTGATGCACCACTTCATAATTGAGCAGACTCAACCAATCTTTCACTCTAAAGGTGGTAAACATTCGGCCACTCCATGGAAGATTATTTTTTCTCCAAGGAAACAAACTTGCTACCCCAATCGCACTAAAAGGGTTAAAGCCACTGATGAGCAGATAACCATCATTGATTAAGACTCGGTCTGCTTCTCGTAACAGTTGATGTGGATCGCTACAATAATCCAGTTGATGACTTAATAGACAGACATCAAACATCTTCTCTTTGAACGGGAGGTTAAGGGGATCGCCGATAATATTTTTGTGTTCATTTTTGTCATCAAGACAAACTTGGTGTTTAATATTACATTGATTGGTGGCGAGCTCACTGCTTAATCCACCCAGTTTTAGCATGTGGTACCCAAATAGTTTTGGCGACCACTCATCAACTCGAGACTGAAGCAGCTCTGCAATCCACTCCCCATTAGTGATCTGTTGCCACGAATAGGGTTTTTTAACGATGTGGTTAATTCGTGCAGGTTTAATCAATGCAACAACTCTCTAATTTAATGGAGCTAAATTATGCTATCTGTCAAAAGCATACCTGTAATGAACGATAATTACATCTGGTTGGTGCACAATAATGATAAGCATTGTGTCGTCGTTGATCCCGGTGTTAGCCAACCTGTTATCGAGCATATTGAGAACAACCAGTTAACCCTCGATGCTATTATAGTCACTCATCACCACTATGATCATATTGACGGTATTCCAGACCTACTACAACGTTTTCCAAACATTCAAATCATAGGTCCAAGATGTCACTCGATTCCCACTCTAAACCAAACCGTCACAGATGGACAAACGATCGCATTATTAGGTGGTAATTTTTCTGTGCTCGCCCTGCCAGGACATACTCCAGAGCATATAGGTTACCTCTGTGAAGGGAACCTTTTCTGTGGTGATGTGCTCTTTTCTGCCGGTTGTGGACGTTTGTTAGGGGGAACAGCCGAACAGATGCATGCCTCACTGCAAGTATTAAGCGACCTACCCAATAACACCAACGTTTACTGCGCTCACGAATATACAGCTACAAATGTTGAGTTTGCTTTAGCGGTAGAACCTAATAACGCTGCGTTGATTGAATATAAAAAGAGAGTCACTGCACTGAGAAATGACCAAAAGATAACCCTACCAACCACCATTGCATTGGAGAAGAAGATCAATCCATTTTTACGCGTCGAAAATGAAAATATCCAACAGTTGGTGGCGACAAAAATCAATTCTGAGGCCTCTCCCTTAGACACTTTTCGTTATCTACGGAACTGGAAGAACGAATTTTGACCTAGGCCCTTGTCACTGCCCTATTAAGACAAGTATCATCTGGCCCCTAAATATTATTGCTTTGGTGTTATAAATTTTGTTATTTAAATTAAAAATCTACCTTGCTGCTGTTTTTCTTCTTGCTGGTTGTCAACTAACGCAGCCAAAGAGCGACTCTCCAACGACAACAGAAGCAAACCAAGGGGTGTCACAATCGGAGTCTCCGGCCTCACCTTCAGACGACATTAAGTCGTCTGACCGCGTTAACACCTCCGATAATATTGAACCGATCCAAATGGTGAGCTTACCTCTCGTTATCTCACCACAGCAGCAAGCGGATTTATGGGATCGTATTGCCATGCAGCTTGAACTGCCGGTCGCGGATCATAAGTTAGTGGATTATTATCGAGATTGGTACATCAAGCACCCTAACCACCTTCGCACCGTCTCTAAACGCGCGACCCCTTTTCTCTACTTGATTACTGAAAAAATCGAAGAACGAGGACTACCAATGGAGTTGGCATTATTGCCAGTCGTTGAAAGTTCATTTGATCCTTTTGCTTATTCTCATGGTAGTGCTGCTGGTTTGTGGCAATTTATTCCAAGTACAGGAAAACGATTTGGTTTAGAGCAAAACTGGTGGTATGACGGCCGTCGTGATGTGGCAGAAGCGACAGATGCAGCCCTTGATTTGATGGTATACCTAAATAAAAAATTCGATGGTGATTGGTCTCATGCTGTGGCCTCATACAATAGTGGTGAAGGCCGCGTATTCCGTTCCATTAAGAAAAACAAACAACAGGGGAAGCCGACTGACTTTTTCTCACTATCTCTACCCAAAGAGACCAGCGGATACGTACCAAAGCTCATGGCATTAGCGGATGTTATTAAGAACCATGAACAGTACGGTGTCGATCTCCCTTTCATCGCCAACGAACCCTATTTAGAGATGGTCAATCCAAAAGAGCAACTAGACTTGGCCATCGCTGCTAACTATGCTGATATGTCGATCAAAGAGCTACAAAGTTATAACCCAGCATACAATCAGTGGGCTACATCACCGGATGGGCCTTATCACCTACTGCTACCGATTGAAAAAGTGACAACCTTCACCACCAATGCAGAGAAATACAAAGGTAATGGTGTAAAGGTCATTCGTTATAAAGTGAAATCAGGCGATACGCTGAGCCAACTGGCCGTCAAAAACAATACCACCACCAGCATAATCAGACACACCAACGGTATTGATAGCAATAGTATCCGTGTTGGAAAGTACATTCTTATCCCTACGTCATCTAAAGGGAATAGCCAATACGCGCTTAGCGCCCCACAACGATTAGAAAAGCTACAATCTAAGTCGAAAGGAAAGTACAAAGTCTCTCATTCAGTGAAGAGTGGTGAGAGCTTATGGACCATTGCGCGTGACAATAACATCTCCTACCAAGAGCTTGCCAAATGGAATGGCATAGCTCCCAAAGATTCGTTAAGAGTGGGCCAGAAACTGGTTGTGTGGAAGAACAATAAAAGCGGTGCGATTATCCGTCCTGTTTTCTATACCGTCCGCTCTGGTGATTCTTTGAGTGTTATCGCATCTAAGTTCAAAGTGTCGGTATCCGACATCATGAAATGGAACAATATCAAACGCAGCTCTTTAATTCGTCCAGGCAAGAAATTAAAACTCTATGTCGATGTGACCAAGGTAAGCGTTTAACCCTGGTTGATCGTAAAAGTGACTATCATCGGATTATGATCAGAAGCATCAGAACGTGGTGCTTCTGCCATTTTTAAACTCAGCCCTCGATAAAAAACATGATCTAACGCGATGTTATTGATGATAAATTGACGGCGATGATCTGGAGCGAACTGAGCCTCAACCAAGTTTAATCCCTGCATACTCTTCTTAAGCGTCTGCAGTCTTACCTCGCTCCAACTGTTAAAATCCCCAGCAATAATCATTGGACCATGGTGCCTATTAAGCTGCTCACTTAACTGTTTTAACTGCTGCTGGTACTCTTGTGTTCCAAAGGTAAAATTAATCGCGTGAATATTAACTACCGCCAATACTTCACCATTACTTAATGCGTAATACGCAAGCAGCGCTGATTTGGGTAACATTAACCATGGCTCCACCTCAATATAGGCACATATCGATGTCGGTGATGACGTGGATAAATTCAGCACCCCCGTTGAGGTATCGAAAGCATCAAAAGCACGAACTGACTTGGCTGTAAAAGGAGAGTCAGAAATAAACTGTTTTAGCTTAGGAGTAATGCTTGCCTCTTGCAAAAGTACCAATTGTGTCTGGCGGCTTAAATGAGAGAGTTCTTCAAACCAATTACCTTGTTGCTGTTTATATATATTCCATACCAACAAGGCGAGCTCACCATTCACATCGAGAGCTCCTTCCTTTCTGTTACTCTCTTGGTAGCAGCGTTGCACCGCTTTCGTGGAGGGGGCTATATTGAGCAGCTGGGCTTGTTTGGGGACCGTAAATATCCATTGAAATGCAGCCACTGTAGTAGCTGTAATCACTAATAGTGCTGTTAGGGTGTTTTTATAACGCATTTGCCCTCTCCAGAAACCAAAAAAGAGCTTTCGCTCTTCTTTATATCGACTTGATTACAGACTAAATTGCTTCTTCGTCTTCTTCACCAGTACGAATACGCACAACTCTTTCAACGTCGAAAACAAATATTTTGCCATCTCCAATTTTACCGGTTTGCGCCGTTTCGATAATGGAATCTACGCACTGTTCAACCATCTCATCAGCAACAATGATCTCAAGTTTCACTTTAGGCAAAAAGTCCACCATGTACTCAGCGCCACGGTATAACTCAGTGTGTCCTTTTTGGCGACCAAAGCCTTTCACTTCAGAAGCGGTCATTCCAGTAATGCCAACTTCAGCCAGAGCCTCACGAACATCATCCAATTTAAATGGCTTAATGATGGCTTCAATTTTCTTCATTTTAATCCCTTACTCTTTGTGAATCGATACTCTTTTCACATTATCCATCATATTCTATGCAGATCCAATGAATTATTCTCTTGCTCTAAATAACAAAAAAGCACGAATTATCGTGCTTTTCTTTTCCGCATAAACTCACTCTACGGCTATTTTAAGCTTGAGTAATACGCAGCAAGATTAGCCATATCAGCATCGCTTAACATAAGTGCTTGAGGCTGCATCACTAATGCATTACCTCCAGTACGAGCCTTCGTTTTATAAGCTTTAAGTGCAGACACAAGATACTGTTCATTCTGCCCTTTTAAATTCGGGTAACCCGGTATCATAGCAACACCTGTTGCTCCGTGACATGCAGAGCAAACAGCAGACTTGGTTTTTCCTGCAGCCGCATCACCAGCAGCCATGGCAGGAGAAGCTAAAAGGAGAGATGCCAGTGTAAATCCAATTACTTTTTTCATTATGTCCTCACGTATTTAYTCATTGTTGTTATTATCTTTAACTACACTACAACATTTTTTAGTTCGTTACTATGCAGCACTATTCCACATTACTCGGCATTATCTTACTCTATTTGTTCCAGAAAAGATGACTTTCAAGTTCAGAATTGTCGGTGATGAACGATTTACACACAAAAAGATCGGCCACGGCGGCCAGCTCTTCGCCATAAAAGATTAATGGTGTGCGACGACGCGCCCAGCTCGGAACACCATACTCTTGATACAACTTCTTTAATTTACGGCTGTGTGCTCTACCACTTGGTTGAGCAGATAAGCCTTCAATAGCAAACTTAACGGTGACGACTTCACCCGCTTGCGGAGTACGAATTAATAGCCCTCTGTCACTTCCGCCGGTTTTATCTTTGGTGGAGAACGAGAGTACACCTAAGTGATCGGGCAGTTCAATACTGTCCACTAAAGAAGCCTGCCACTGACTCACATCGTTATGTTTATGGAGCAAATAGAGAGCGTGCTGATGGCGCCTAACCTGATAGTTATGGATTTCCATCAATGGGTTCGCTTGTTGATTGGCACAAGCAACCTTGTTCCAAATTTCTGCTAACTGCACTCGACTCGGCATTAATACTTGATGAAGTGCGCACCACTGCCTCAGCAAGTAGTTACGGCAACGCTCACTTTCAAGTTCAAGTCGTTTCACATCCAATTCACCCTGCGTCCCCATTAACATGGTTAATTTATCGGCTAAGAGCTCACTCAACAGCAACTCTTGTTCTGCGCACAACAGCGCCGAACGAGCCACCGACTTTCTCAATCCAGGCCAACGAGCCACCAGCGGTGGTGCTATTTCATGACGAATGAAATTTCTGTCAAACCGTTGGTCTTGGTTACTTTTATCTTCTACCCACTCAAGCTTATGCTGAGAAGCGTACGTTTCGATCTCTGTTCGACTATGTGCCAACAAAGGTCTAACTAACGTCGCTTGATAAAAAGGACGAGTGGCGGCCATAGCAGATAAGCCGGAAGGCCCACTGCCTCGTTTCAGTGCCAGTAGAAACGTTTCAAGTTGGTCGTCACTGTGTTGAGCCGTTAATAGTAGATCTCCTGCAGATACATATTGAGAGAGTGCGTGGTAGCGGGCATCTCGTGCAGCCTGTTCAAGACTGACTCTTGATCCTGAGTGCACTTCAACATTACTGGTCGCGAACTCAATTCCAGCCTCTTTCGTCCATTGTTTACACTTAGCTTGCCACGCATCGGCCTCTTGGCTTAATCCATGATGAATGTGAACGGCAAGATAGCGATACTGAGGAAACCTCTGACGAAAAGAGGATAAAAGGTCAAGCATGACTCGAGAGTCTATCCCACCACTGAATGCCAAGACAATTCGACAATTATCTTCTGCGTTCGCTTTTAACTGTCGTGTAAATGAGTCGAGTAACATCCAACACCTAACCTTTGCGAATAAAAAAAGCGGACCTAAGCCCGCTTTAAGTGTATCTAAATCTAGTTGCGATTAGCAATAACCGTAATCCATTAAGCGGTTATAACGACGCTCTTTTAACTCTTCGTGATCTAATCCTTCCAACTCATTAAGCTGTTTAATGATGCACTCTTTTAGTGATAATGCTGTTTCAGCAGGATCACGGTGTGCTCCACCTAAAGGTTCATTAACAATCGAGTCGATCAAACCAAGTTCTTTTAAACGATCAGAAGTCAGTCCCATCGCTTCAGCGGCTTGAGGGGCTTTGTCCGAATCACGCCATAAAATTGAAGCACAACCTTCGGGAGAAATGACCGAGTAGGTAGAGTATTGCAGCATGTTCACGTAGTCACCAACGCCGATAGCCAAAGCACCACCAGAACCGCCTTCACCGACCACATTACAGATGATAGGTACCGTTAGGCCAGCCATCACTTTAAGGTTACGAGCAATCGCTTCAGATTGACCACGCTCTTCAGCACCAACACCTGGGTATGCACCCGCCGTATCGATGAAAGTAATAATTGGCATTTTAAACTGTTCAGCCATCTCCATAAGACGAAGTGCTTTACGGTAACCTTCAGGTTTTGGCATGCCGAAGTTACGCATTACTTTTTCTTTGGTTTCACGACCTTTTTGATGACCAATAACCATTACTGGACGGCCATCTAAACGTGCGATACCACCGACTAACGCTTTATCATCAGCAAAGGCACGATCACCCGCTAATGCATCAAACTCGGTAAACATCAACTCAACGTAGTCTAATACATAGGGACGTTGAGGATGACGTGCAAGTTGCGCCACTTGCCATGCACCTAAATCACTGAAGATTTTTTTCTTCAGTTCTAAACTCTTGTGCTCTAATTGCTGGATCTCATTATCTAAATCAACAGCAGTAGCATTATCGCCACGTCGCGACACATCACGCAGCGCTTCAATTTTAGCTTCAAGTTCTGCAATTGGTTGTTCAAATTCAAGAAAGTTCAGGCTCATCAAAAGATCCTTTGTTAATGCAGTGCAAATGTCTGCAACTTAATATTCTAGTTAAATTCAAGCTCGACTTGCTCTTCGCCAAGCAGCGCTTTTAAATCATCGATAAGTTGATCGGTGGGTGTCACTCGCCACTCCGTTCCTAAAATCAACTTAGCCCGAGCATCTGCTCGCTGATAATATACATTTACCGGTACAGTGCCTGCCCGGTGAGGTTCCAGTATTTGACTGAAACGCTCAAAAAATTGTCTGTTTACTTGTTTCTCGGTCACCGATAGTGCCAAACCACGAGCATATTTCTCTCTCGCATCAGAGATGTCGAGTAGTTCGCGGGCAGACATTTTAAGCCCACCATTGAAATCATCAAAGCTGACCTGTCCAGATACGATTAAAATTTTGTCTTTTTCCAATAGTTCAGCGTACCTATCTAAAGCATCCGAATAGAGCATAACTTCCATTCTGCCTGAACGATCATCAAGTGTTAATAGCCCAATACGATTACCTCGTTTGGTTGTCATCACTCTTGCTGCAATCACCAGTCCAGCAACAGAAACGGATTGGTCTCGTCGTGTCTGCGTTGCATCTTTTAATCGCCAAGTAGTATATCGTTTTAATTCTTTAAGGTAAGCATTAATTGGATGTCCTGTTAAGTAGAGCCCTAAAGTCTCTCTTTCACCTTCTAACCACACTTTCTCTGGCCACTTTGGTACTTCAGCGTAAGCCTGTTCTACCTCTTCAGGAACGTCAGTCAACACTCCAAACATGTCAGCTTGACCAAATGATTCGGCATGGTGGAACTGTCCCGCCGCTTTCACAGCTGCATCCAGAGAGGCCATCATGGCAGCGCGATGAGGACCTAATCGGTCGAGAGCACCGGCAAGAATAAGCTTCTCAATCACTCGCTTGTTCACTTTCTTAGTGTCAATACGAGCGCAAAAATCAAATAGGTCTCTGAAATGCCCACCGCGGTTTCTGGCTTCAATAATGCATTCAATAGGGCCTTCGCCGACCCCTTTCACAGCACCAATGCCATATACCACTGCACCTTGATCATCGACGTTAAATCGATATTGACCAAAGTTAACATCCGGTGGCAAAACTTTAAGCTTCATACGGATACACTCATCCACTAAGGTGATGACTTTTTCTGTATTATCCATATCCGCGGTCATTACTGCCGCCATAAATTCCGCTGGGAAGTGAGTCTTTAACCACAAGGTTTGGTACGAAACAAGGGCGTACGCCGCCGAGTGTGATTTGTTAAATCCATAACCGGCAAATTTTTCTACCAAGTCAAAGATCTTCATCGACAGTTCACCATCAACTCCGTTCTTGATGGATCCCTCTTCAAAGACAGCTCGTTGTTTGGCCATCTCCTCCGGTTTTTTCTTACCCATTGCACGACGCAACATATCTGCGCCACCAAGAGTATACCCAGCCAGTACCTGAGCTATCTGCATCACCTGCTCTTGATAGAGAATGATGCCATAGGTCGGTTCTAGAATCTCTTTAAGCGACTCATGTTGCCATTTCTCATCCGGATAGGAGACCTCTTCTCGGCCATGTTTACGATCGATAAAGTTATCAACCATGCCAGATTGTAGTGGACCGGGCCTAAATAAGGCGACGAGGGCGATGATATCTTCAAAACAGTCAGGTTGAAGACGCTTGATAAGATCTTTCATACCTCGCGATTCAACCTGGAATACAGCGGTTGTCTCTGAGCGTTGTAGAAGTTCAAACGATTTCGGATCCGTTAGTGAGATAGAGTCTATCCTAATCGGATCTTTGCCCTCTTTTTCTAACTTCGGATTAATCAGCCCTAGAGCCCAATCGATAATTGTTAGTGTCCGCAACCCTAAAAAGTCAAACTTGATTAGACCTGCGGTTTCAACG
The DNA here is from genome assembly GCF_050337105.1 of Aliivibrio kagoshimensis. Lineage (NCBI taxonomy): Bacteria > Pseudomonadati > Pseudomonadota > Gammaproteobacteria > Vibrionales > Vibrionaceae > Aliivibrio > Aliivibrio kagoshimensis. Next base: position 12,298 of record NZ_JAKJSQ010000043.1, on the reverse strand, counting down.
TCATTCTTATCGAATTGGGTAACAGGAAATTGCCCCTCTGCATCACAATACAGTGGCGAAAAATCAGTAATCGTGGTCGGAGAAATAACCACCCCACCCGCATGCTTGCCGGCATTACGCGTTACACCTTCTAGGATACGACACATGTCGATGAGGGCTTTCACCTCTTCATCTCGTTCGTATATTTCAGGAAGTTGTGGTTCTGCTTCAAACGCTTTCGCTAACGTCATGCCCGGCTCAGGAGGAACCATTTTGGAAATTCGGTCAACAAATCCATAGGGGTGGCCAAGCACACGTCCTACATCTCGAATAACCGCTTTGGCGGCCATCGTTCCGAACGTAATAATCTGAGACACCGCGTCACGACCATACATTTCAGCGACATGTTCAATCACTTGATCGCGCTTATCCATGCAAAAATCGACATCGAAATCGGGCATTGAGACACGTTCAGGGTTTAAGAATCGCTCAAACAGAAGATCGTATTCTAATGGATCAAGATCTGTAATATCCAGTGCATACGCCACTAAAGAACCAGCACCAGAACCGCGTCCTGGGCCTACAGGGATGTCGTTATCCTTTGACCACTGAATGAACTCCATGACAATCAAGAAGTAACCAGGAAAGCCCATCTGATTGATAACTTTAAGCTCAATCTCTAGACGTTCATCATATTCTGGTCGACGCTCAACTCGAGTCGCCTCATCCGGAAAAAGAAAGGCTAAACGGCGCTCTAAGCCTTCTTGAGACTTCTTGACTAAGAAGTCTTCAATCGCCATCCCTTCGGTTGGAAAGTTAGGTAAGAAGTACTCACCAAGACGAACAGTAACATTGCATCGTTTGGCAATCTCAACACTGTTCTGTAGTGCTTCTGGAATGTCAGAGAATAGCTCACACATCTCTTCTTCACTACGTAGGTACTGTTTCGCACTGTACTTTTTAGGCCGCCTTGGATCGACCATAGTAAAACCATCATGGATGGCAACTCGAATTTCATGCGCTTCAAACTGCTCTTCATTTAAGAAGCACACTTCGTTAGTCGCAACAACAGGCAAGTCGCTCTTTTGGGCTAACTCGAGAGCGAAGTGGAGGTAGTTCTCCTCATCCGCTCGCTCTGTCCGACACAGTTCTAAATAGTAGTGGTCAGGAAAATGGGTTTGATAAAATGCGACACATTCTGATACCAATGTAGGGTTGCCTTTAAGTAATGCTTTACCTACATCGCCACTTTTGCCGCCAGAGAGTAGAATTAAGCCATCACTGTACTTGGCCAACCAGGCTTTATCGATCACAGGTTGATGTTGCACATGACCACGTTGATACGCATCAGAGATCAATAGGGTTAAGTTCTTATACCCATCATTGTTTTTTGCTAACACGGTGATTTGTGTTAGCTCATCACCAAATTCATCCGATTGAACAGTAAAATCTGCACCGATGATCGGTTTAATTCCAGCATCATGCGCAGCGTAATAATATTTAACCAAACCACACAGGTTAGTGAAGTCAGTCAGTGCCATCGCAGGCATACCAAGTTCAGCCACTTTTTTGACTAACGGTTTGACTTTAGATAAGCCATCAACCATTGAGTAATCACTGTGAGCGCGCAGATGTATAAAGCGAGGTTCTAACATATTTACGTATTCTTACCTTATTGAACTTAATCGGTACAACGGTTTAATCAACTAACCCAAGAACTTTCTTTACTGGTTTAAAGCTTTTTCGATGTTGTGCAATCGCACCAAACGCTTCCAATGCTTCAACGTGAGCTTTGGTTGGGTAGCCTTTGTGTTTAGCGAAACCATATTGAGGGAACTCGCTGTCCAACTGCTCCATTTCACGATCTCGGGTCACCTTGGCAATAATTGATGCGGCGCTGATTTCTGCCACACGCAAGTCTCCCTTAACCACAGCTAACGAAGGCATGGATAACTCTGGGCTGCGATTTCCGTCGATCAATGCAAAATCAGGCTGCAATGGCAGGCCTGCAATGGCTCTTTGCATTGCCACCATCGTCGCTTGCAAGATATTTAATTCGTCGATCTCTTCCGCTTCGCATCGACCAAGTGACCACGCAAGTGCTCGTTCTTTTATTTCATCAAACAACTGATTTCGTTTTTTCTCAGTAAGTTTCTTTGAATCAGTTAAACCAGAAATAGGCCTGCTTGGATCAAGAATCACGGCAGCGGTAACTACAGCACCAACCAGTGGACCACGTCCCACTTCATCCACGCCTGCAAACAGTGTGAAATTATCTGGGTATTCAAAGAGGGGAAGATCTTTATTCATAAGGTTTTCCAATTAACTCAAGTACCGCTTTTGCCGCTTGATTATCGGCATCTTTACGAATCCATTGATGCATCTTTGTAAATTCAGCAATCAATTCACTATTATCTGACTCTAAATAGATATTCACCTGTTTCGCCAATTTTTCAGGCGTACACTCTTTTTGTAAGAATTCAGGTATCAATTCGCGTCCCGCCAATACATTAGGTAGAGCGGCAAACTTGGAAATGACTAACTTTCTAACAATCCATTCTGTTAATGGTTTAATTCGATACCCGACTACCATTGGACGCTTAACTAACATGCACTCAAGTGCCACTGTGCCCGATGCCAACAACACAGCATCTGAAGCGGTAATAACATTTCTTGCCGTATCATCAACAATCGTAAAATCAAGCTCAGGTGCCGTCTGCTGCCAAATAGCCTCAAACTGCTCACGGCGTTTCTGATTCACCGCAGCAATGACAAAACAGAGATCTGGATGTTGTTGATGAAGTATCTGGCACGTTCGAATAAAAGGTTCAGCAATCATTGCTAACTCACCGCCTCGACTGCCAGGCAAGACCGCTAACCAGCGCTTACTACTGTCTAGATTGAGATGCTGTTGTGCTGTTTGTTTATCAGACACCATAGGGATATCATCCGCCATGGTATGACCAACAAATTGACATGGCACATTATACTTATCGTAAAATGCTTTCTCGAAGGGTAAAAATGCTAACACTAGATGGGTAGCCGCTTCAATTTTGAAGATACGCTTTGGTCGCCATGCCCATACTGACGGGCTAACGTAGTGAACGGTTTTTATTCCAGCGAGTTTAAGATCTTTCTCTAGGCGTAAGTTGAAGTCTGGTGCATCAACACCAATAAACACGTCTGGCGGATTATCAATAAAAGTACGAACTAACTCAGCTTTCACATGGAGAAGACGTCGTATTCGACCCAGCACCTCCACAATCCCCATGACAGACAACTCTTCCATGTCAAACAGAGATTGGCACCCCTGTTCCATCATTTTTGGACCGCCTATACCAACAAACTCAGCATCGGGATACTGAGTTTTCATGGCTTTAATTAATCCGGCACCTAAAATATCGCCGGAGATCTCCCCGGCGACAATTCCAATTCGTAATGGCTTCACCATATTAACGAATGATTCCTCTTGTAGAACGCTCAAAAAAGTCAACAAAAGCTTGTACTGGGTGGTGCTCTTTGGCTATTTCAGCAATCACCAATTTAGCTTCTTCTAAGGTTTTTCCTTCGCGATAGATCTCTTTATAAGCACGACGAATCGCATGTAAAGATGGCTTGTCAAAACCACGACGTTTTAGCCCTTCAATATTGATACCAAAAGGCGCACAGTGGTTACCTTGTGCCATCACATATGGAGGCACATCTTGAACCACGATAGAACCACCACCCAACATAGAGTGTTCGCCAATATGACAGAACTGATGAATTGCAGACATACCCCCTATAATCGCATGATCCGCCACTTTAACGTGTCCTGCTAAGGTTGCATTATTGGCAAAGATACAGTGATTACCAACTACGCAATCATGAGCCACATGAGCGTTTATCATAAAGAGATTATCGCTGCCAATAATGGTGGTACCTATATCTTGTACCGTACCACGATGAATAGTGACACTTTCACGAATGGTATTACGATCACCGATCTCTAATCGAGTATCTTCACCCGCAAATTTGAGATCTTGGCACTCTTCACCGACCGAGGCAAATTGAAAGATTTTATTCTCTTTACCTATAACTGTTGGACCTTTTACCACTACGTGAGATTTCAGTTCCGTGCCTTCTCCAATCTCTACTTTGCTATCCACAAAGCAGAATGGTCCAACAACAACATTGGCACCAAGAATGGCACCCGTTTCAACCACAGCGGAGGGATGAATTTTGGCAGTTTCATGAATCATGATTAAAACTCTCGTCTAGCACATTTAAGTTCAGCTGAGCAGACAACAGCTCCGTCAACTTTTGCTTCACCAGTAAACATCGCAATACCACGTCGCTCTTTAATAAATTGTACTTCGATCACCAGTTGATCGCCTGGGACCACTGGCTTACGGAATTTCGCTTTATCAATGCTGGCAAAGTAGTAAAGTTCATTTTCAGAAGGCGCACCAAAAGATTTAAAAGCAAGTAAACCTGTCGCTTGTGCCATTGCTTCTAAAATCAATACGCCAGGGAAAATAGGCATTTGAGGAAAGTGACCTGTAAACTGAGGTTCATTCACAGAAACGTTTTTAAGGGCATGCAGGTAACCTAACTTATCCCCAACCGTCTCTTCATAATCCGTCACACGATCGATTAAAAGAAACGGGTAACGGTGTGGAAGTAGTTCTCTGATCTCAGTAATGTTGAGTGTTTTATTTTCTCTACTCAAAATGTTGTCCTGTAATTATTATCTAAACGTATAACCAATGGCATGTCACTAAAGATGCTAAATGATATTAGTCATTACTCTCTAATAACCTTTCTAATTTTTTTAACCTTTTATGCATTTCATCAATGCGTTGTACACGCGTTGCTGTTTTACGCCACTCTTTATTGGTCTGCAACGGAATACCCGATGAGTATAGTCCAGGCTCAGAAATTGAGCGCATCACCATGCCCATTCCCGTAATGGTAACGCCATCAGTAATATCGATGTGCCCATTAATTACAGCTGCACCACCAATGACACAATGTTTACCGATAGTAGTGCTACCCGCAATGGTGCTTGCGCCAGCTAAGGCTGATTTTTCACCGATATGTACGTTATGGGCAATTTGCATTTGGTTATCGAGAATGACACCATCTTCAATCACGGTATCTTCAAGTGCCCCTCTATCAATTGCAGTCGACGCACCTATTTCAACATTGTTTCCAATTCTAACCGAGCCAAGTTGAGGGATCTTAACCCAGCTTCCTCGGTCATTCGCATAACCGAAGCCATCTGAACCTATCACTGTTGCCGATTGAACTAGGCAGTTTTCACCCATCTGCACATCGTGATAAATAGTCACATTGGCCCATAATTTTGTATTGGCGCCAATCTTGGCATTTTTACCAATCACAGTGCCTGAACCAATCTGTACATTATCACCAAGCACCACGCCAGATTCAATCACGGCATTATGGCCAATGGCGACATTACGACCAATGATAGCATCAGTCGCAACATAAGCGGATGGAGCAATACCCACAGCAATAGGCGGGGTTGTATCTAAGATTTGGGCTACCAACGCATAACCTAAATAAGGGTCCTTCATCACTAAGGCGTTACTTGGGCAAAAAGAGAGATCGCTCTCTTTTACTAACACTGCTGAGGCAGGGCATGATTCTAATTTTTTTCGGTATTTACTATTTGATAAAAAGGTAATATTCCCTTCAGCAGCACTCTCCATCGACGCAACAGAAGTGATCTGAACGGATCCATCTCCATGTAGAACTGCGCCTAGCTTTTCAGCCAACTCAGCCAGTGTGATTGTGGTCATAATTCCCCTTACTTGGCCGCTTTTAATACTTTTGATGATAGGTCATCTTCTGGTTTTGCAAACATTAAGCTTCTTGCTTCTACTACCATGTCATAGCCTTCCGATTCAGCCACTTTGGTTACCCCTTTTTGAATCAACACCATCAATTTTTTCTGCTCTTCTGCTTGGCGTCTACGAGTATCTTCATTGATTGCATCAGCATCATCTTTCAGATCCGATCTTAACGATTTAATTTCACGCTGTAGCTTTACAATTCCTTCCGCGCCAAGTAGCTCACCATTTCGTTGAAGAGTTGCCTCTTTCTCTTTGATCTTTGCTTCTAAATTTCTAGCTGCATCAATACGGTCTTTGAACTCAGCTTTCAATTTTATACTAATACCTTCTCGCTGAGGCATATTTTGCATAATTTTGGCCACGTTGACGTAACCCACTTTTTGAGCTGCATTAGCAACATTAGTAAACATAGCTGAACTTAACACCACTAAACCAATACTTGCCGCTTTCATTACTTTGTTCAAAATCTTATCCTCAATTAAATTTAGAATGTTCGCCCAATGGTGAATGTGAAGAACTCTTCATCATCACCTTCATATATTTCAACCGGTTTCGCAACAGAGAATACCAGCGGTCCCATTGGAGACATCCACTGTAGTGCAGCGCCATACGATGAACGGAAGTTACTCGGATCGGAATAATCATAATAGTACTCCTTACCTGCGCTGACATTGCTATCATTGCTATAATTGAATTCGGTATCCCACACGCTCGCCATATCGAAGAAAACACTGGTTCTAATCGATGATTGCCCCTCATCAGATGCAAATGGCGTAGGGAAAATCAACTCAAAACTGGCCAGTGCGGTGGCATTGCCGCCCACTGAATCCTCTGTCGCTTTATAGTTCGGATTATTACCCTGCCCCTCTTGGTATACTGCTTTAGGGCCCACCGAGTTTGATCCAAAACCACGCAGAGTAGTAAAACCACCTGCATAGAAATTCTCATAAAATGGGAACAGATTATCATTCCCTTCAGTCTGTCCATAGCCATTACCGTAACCCAAACGGCCGCGCATCAAAAAGGTAAACTCGTGCTTCTTCGTCAATGGTACATACTGCCTGACGTCATACTGTGCTTTAAAGAACTGTGAATCCGATCCTGGAACCGTAATCTTATAACTGGCGCTTTGGTAGTTACCCGCGGTTGGGAAGTACCCTTTGTTTAAGTTATTTCGAGTCCAACTCAGAGTAAGATCAAAGTCATCCACAATTAATAAGTTATTCTCTTCATCGTAACTATCCCCAGCAGATTGCAAATACTGCTCTATCTGCAAATAGTTGTCTAAGTTCGAGATTTTATTGTGTGTGTAACCAATTCCAATCGAGAAGTAGTTCAACTCATCAAAGGGGAAACCCCAAGTTAAGCTGGTACCGTAACTCTGATTGGTATAATCAATGATCCCGGCATCAGACGCTTCAAACTCGTTATAGAAAATTTTACCCCCTAAACTAACACCATCTAAATTCCAATAGGGGTCGCGATAGTTTAAGCTAATATTTTTTTGATAATCATTAGTCATTGCACTAATGCCGACGTTATCACCTGAACCCAAAAAGTTATCTTGCTGTAAACCAACCTGAAAACTAATTCCTGATTCAGTACCGTAACCGACACCAAAGTTCACATTACCGGAATTGGCCTCTTTGACCTTATACACCAAATCAACTTGATCAGCACTGCCCGATACACGCTGGGTCTGCACATCAACGGTTTCAAAAAATCCCAGTCGACTCAGACGGCTTTTTCCTAAATCAATCGCTTTCGAGTTGAGCCAGCTGCTTTCCATCTGACGCATTTCACGTCGTAACACTTCATCTTTGGTCTCGGTGTTTCCGGTAAATCGAATATCTCTCACGTAGATGCGGTTGCCTGCTTCCACATTAATGGCTAACGTGACTTCTTGAGTCTCGTCATTAAACTCAGGAATCGTCGTCACCTTCGGGTAGGCATAACCTGACTCACCCAAAATACGTTTGATGTTCTCTTCTAAACGGGTAACCTCTGCACCGTTATAGATGTCCCCCTCTTCAAAAGGGTTAAGTTGTTCAAACTCGGCATCTTTATCAATTAACTCACCACGAAAATCGACGGCTTTAACGGTATAAACATCTCCCTCTTTAAGGGTCAACGTGATGTAAACTCCTTTTTTATCTGGTGAGATAGAGACTTGAGTTGAATCAACCTGGAATTTTAAATAGCCTCGATTCAAATAAAAAGATCGCAGTGCTTCAATATCACCTGCAAGTACCTGCTTCTGATACTTCTCATCCGCAAGGAAGTTCCACCATGGCACATCAAAATTAAGATTAAAACGGCCAGCTAACTCTTCATCAGTAAATATCTCATTTCCGATAAAGTTAATCTGCTGTATTTTTGCAGAAACACCTTCAGTAAAGACAAACTTAAGATCAGCACGATTACGAGGAAGCGGGGTCACCACAGCACTTACTGTTGCATTATACTTCCCAACACTGTAATAGAAGTCCTCTAGGCCCTTCTCAATTTGACTTAGCGTGGTACGGTCTAATGCTTCACCAATACGAACAGAAGAAGCGTCCAAATTCTCTTGTAACTGCTCCTCTTTGATCGCTTTGTTTCCAGAAAAAGAGATGCTCGAAATGGTGGGACGCTCAGTGACTCGAATTAATAACGTGTCATTATCTCGGAATACTTTTACATCTTCAAAGTTACCTGACGCAAACAGCGCTTTAATAACTCGTGATACATCCTGAGAAGAGATAGAGTCACCGACTCGAACAGGCATTTTCAATAATGCTGCACCTAAGGCGACACGTTGTAACCCTTCGAATTGAATATCTTCAACTACAAATTTTTCTGCGCTTGTTGCAGCAGCACTACTCAACATCAGAGTCGCTATCAACAGTTTTTTTATCGCCATATCTATTCTAATTATTCCTTGCTACAAACGCTTCATTAGAGACGAGTGAAATCATTAAAAAGTGCAACCATCATCATTGTTATAATGGCTGCAGTCCCTATCTTGTAACCTACTTCTTGTATTTTTTCTGGTACGGGTCTTCGAATTACTGCTTCAATCGCAAAAAACAGAAGATGCCCGCCATCTAAAACAGGAAGAGGCAGTAAATTTATAATGCCTAAATTAACACTAATTAACGCTAAAAAGCTGAGGAAGTAGACAAGACCATAATCGGCTGTCATACCTGCCCCTTTTGCAATAGAGATTGGCCCACTTAAATTTTTCAATGCAACGTCACCAGTAAATAGTTTCTTTACCATGCTCAACGTTACACCAATTAATTGACCTGTTTTATCTATTGCTTGACCAACAGATTCAAACACACCGTATTGCAGATCGAATTTGTAATTATCTGGCCACTCTTCACTGTAAGGTGCAATACCTGCATACCCTATTTGAGTACCATCACTATTTGCTTTACTGTCTGGAGTTAGGAGTAGTGTTATCTCTTTACCAGAACGCTCCACGCTAACTTCAAGTGGTTTGTTAGCATGGTTTCTAATGGACTCCACCACTTGCTGCCACTTATGCAGCGGCTCATTGCCCATCGTCAGTAATTTATCATCAACTTGTAACCCAGCTCGCTGGGCGGCACTCTCTTCGTTAACCAATGCAAGGGTTAACGTGACTGCTGGAGAGAAAGGAACAAATCCCAGTGTTCTCATTGCCGATTGTGTTTCGGGATCATATTGCCAATCCGCTAAATCCAGAGTTTTCACCTGTTCAAATGATGGATTATCCGGGCTCACAACAGTGAGTGTCATTGAGTCATCACCAATATGTGAGATAAGCGCCATATTTGCTGACTGCCAATCCGTTGTTTTGATTCCAGAAACCGCTTTTAGTTCCATCCCTTGCTCAATACCCGCTTGCGCAACAATAGATTGCGGTGAAACTTCACCAATAACAGGCTTTATGGCAGGAATGCCAATAATAAAAATGACCCAATAAGCGAAGATAGCAAATAAAAAATTAGCCACAGGTCCTGCGGCAACTATCGCACTTCTTTGCCATAGGGTTTTATTGTTAAAAGCGCGGTTTTTTAAATGTTCGGGGACCTCTTCGACTCGCTCATCCAACATCTTTACAAAGCCACCCAGAGGTATCATTGATAAGCTGTACTCTGTGCCATCTTTACCGACGGTTTTCCACAGTGGCTTGCCAAAACCGATCGAAAACTTCTGTACGATAACTCCGCACTTTCTTGCTACCCAAAAGTGTCCAAACTCATGGACAGCGACCAAAATGCCTAATGCCACCACAAATGAAGCAAAGTTCCATAACGCACTCATCATCTATTCGCCTTTTTTAACTCTTCAGTGGCATACACTCGCGCCATTCTATCTAGCTCAATTACGCTTTCCAAGTCCTTAAGTTCAAGGTTTTGCAACTGAGCAGAGAGTTTGTTCAAAACCTGCTCATTTACCTTAGAAATTCCCATAAATGGTAGACGTTTGTTTAAAAAAGCCTCGACAGCCAACTCGTTCGCCGCATTCATTATCGTCGTGGCGTACTGGCCCTCATAACAGGCATCAATAGCCAACTTCAAACAAGGATAACGATTATAATCTGGTTGCAAAAAAGTAAACTCACCAATGGAAGCAAAGTCTAACGCTTTAACGCCGGAATCTACTCGTTCAGGGTAGGACATGGTACATGCAATAGGGGTGCGCATATCAGGTAATCCCATCTGAGCAAGAACAGAGCCATCAAGGTACTGCACCATAGAGTGAATTACAGACTGAGGATGAATGATCACCTTAAGCTGCTCTTGCCTTGTGTTGAATAACCAACGTGCTTCTATGTATTCCAAGCCCTTGTTCATCATAGTGGCGGAATCAACGGAAATTTTTGGCCCCATTGACCAATTTGGATGTGCGATGGCCATTTCAGGGGTAACATTGGATAATTCAGAAAGCTCACTGTAACGAAATGGCCCGCCTGATCCCGTTAACAGAATAGAGCTGACACCACTTGCTTCTAGATCACAGCGGCCAAGATTACGTTGCATCGATTCTGGAAGAGACTGAAAGATAGCATTATGCTCGCTATCAACTGGTAGCAGTTCAGCACCATACTTTTCAACCGCGTTGATAAACAGTTGGCCTGACATCACCAACGCCTCTTTATTCGCTAATAGGATTCGTTTTCCCGCTTTAACCGCCGCCATCGTAGGCATAAGTCCTGCAGCACCAACAATCGCCGCCATCACAGTATCGACAGACTCCAGTTGCGCAATAAAACACAACCCTTCCTCTCCTGATACCACTTTGGTAGATATCGGTAACGATTTTATCGCTTTCTCTAACTCTAACGCCGCATTGGGGTTTGCCATGGCCGCGTATTCAGGTTGCCACTGCTGGCAAAGCTGTAACATTTTCGGTACATCACTATTTGCACCGATAGCAATGACTTCGAACTGTTCCGGATTTTGAGCAACAACAGAAAGCGTACTGGTTCCGATAGAGCCTGTGGCTCCTAATATCGTTAATTTGCGCATAAAGAGATGACCATAATAATCAAAGAGCAGATTATCTGCTCTTTGAAGTATAAATTACCAAAAATAGAGGAGTGCAAAGACAGGGAAAGCAGCGACTAAGCTATCAATTCGATCTAAAATACCACCATGACCAGGGATAATCGTTCCACTGTCTTTGATGTTTGAACTGCGCTTAAACATGCTTTCAACTAGGTCACCCAACACAGAAATAATCACAGTGGCCATAAAGATACCCACCATAGCACCCACACTGTCGAAATGAAGACCAAACACAATGGTTGCTCCCCACCCAATTAACATGGCTGTAATTACACCTCCGATTAGTCCCTCGATGGTTTTGTTCGGACTCACTGAAGGTGCCATTTTTCGCTTACCAAACGTTTTACCGGCAAAGTATGCTCCGCTGTCAGCAGACCACACCAGTAAACAGACAAGAAGGACCAGCTTCGCACCATAGTATTGATCATCGATGCCAATTTGTGCCCTAAGCAGAACGATACTCCAGAAAAAAGGAATTAATGATAGCCAACCAAACAGGTGCCGTAACCCCTTACTCTCTTTCCAAAGCCTTGCCGAAGTTGGATAACTCATCGCAAGAAGACTCGCAATGACCCACCATACGACACCAACGATCAGCATCCATTGATGCGACTCTGTGGTATGAGCAAGGTTAATTGCATCATACGGCAACCAAATCATGGATGCCCCAAATGCCAAAATTGAAGGAGTGAGTGCGATGACTCTAGATTGGGTACTTACAAATTGGGTCCATTCCCAGAAGCCGACCATCGTCACTGCGGCTAAAATCATGAAAAATGCTTGAATAGGCAGAAAGAAAATTCCTGCTATCACCAGTGGCGCCAATATCAGGGCTGTAATTATACGTTGTTTCAAATTATCTCAGTCCTCTTCCATTTACTAACCCAAAGGCAAAGGTTAGTTAGATACATCTTATTATTA
>NZ_JAKJSQ010000042.1:0-38784 GCF_050337105.1 Aliivibrio kagoshimensis | reverse complement strand
GATGTAATAAGTTGGTTTCTTAACTTTGAAATAAACTAAGTAGAAAATGAAGGCAATTAAACTTGCGTAAAGGTAGCCAACAACACTAATGAGTAAGCTATAGCCAATAAGAAAGGCCACGCCGAAAACGGACATTTTGCTCATTAACGGTTCTTGTTGTTCTGCTGCTTTTTTAAATTTATGTTGAGCGATCAGTATGATGCAGATAGCGATTTGAGCGATCACGATCATCATTGGAAAAAATTTGGCATCCACACTGGTATCTTGGTACATCGGACGGTCAAACTGGGTAATGACGGCGAGGGCTATCGCGCTGATAATAATCATGATTGACGGGAAAATGATATTTCGATTTAAATTCGAATTTGACATAGAATTTGCCCCTAAAAGTTCTAGTAAGGGAGAGGGTTATTCACCATTATTAACGGCACAATTTCGTTGTGCCGTTCCATAATACTTAGTGAATGAGTGTGCCCAGTAATTTTGTATCTTGAGCGACGAATTCAGTGAATGCTTTGTTATCTAGGTTGTGAATCGTCATCGCACCTTTTGCCATGAAAGATTTGAACGTTTCACTTGCCATTGCTTCATCAAACGCAGCCCCTAGCTTTTCAATGACCGCATCAGGTGTTTCTTTAGGTGCGCCAATGCCGCGCCATGTACCAGTAACAACATCAATACCTTGTTCTTTTAGAGTAGGCACGTTTGGAATGTATTGAATACGTTCTTCAGACATCACCCCTAGCGCTTTGAGTTGACCAGAACGAATCTGAGCAATCGCTTCTCCTGGAGTGACCATTGTGACATCCGTATGATGGCCCAGTACCGCAGGGATTGCTTCTGAAGCTCCGTTATAAGGAATGGCATTTAACTTTATGTTTTGATCTTTTTCTAAAGACATCAAGTAAAAATTGGGTGCGGCAGTTGAAGCAAATTTTACACTGCCAGGGTTTGATCTTGCTTCTTTGATGAGATCGTTGATTGTGTTGTAAGGGCTATCTGCGGCAACTAAAACGACTGCAGGGTCTAAGTTAACTAAACGAATTAGTTTGAAATCATCAGCAGTGTGCCGCATTAATCCCATTTGTGGTAATGACGCAATTTCACGAGTCACTATTGTTAGGGTATAGCCATCAGCACGTTGTTGTGCTCCAAAGCTCATTCCAACAGCTCCGGCCCCACCAGTTCGGTTCATCACTGAGATATTTTGACCAAGTACCTCTTTGGCACTGTTAGCCAATGTCCGGCCAACAGCATCTGTACCGCCACCAGCGCCGAATGGGACAACTAAGCGGATATTTTTGCTGGGGTAGTCTGCAGCAACTGCCGTTGCTGAGGCAAGGATGGCCGCTGTTAACATGATTGATTTTAATCGTATATTCATAGTAAATACCTTATGTTTCTAATTATTAGCGATAGGTTTTAGTAGGGTTTTCTGTTTTCTGTGTTTGATATTCGTGCATCGTTAACTGTTCAATAGCGACCGCTATCCAACCACTGATAAGCATGTCATACCACTGTTGAACTCCACTGCATGCGACAACCACGTTGCCGTAAACGAACGAACCGTAAAATAAAACGTCATCGTTGCGTAATGCTGTAGGGTGTTGGGAGTGCAGAGTTAAATTAGCGGTTGATTCTCGCCATGCTTGCTGTGCTTTTTTTTGAGCAAGGTGATCAAATTGAATTCTCCAGTTCTCAGGGCTTCCTAATGACTCTTCGTAAAGAATAGCCTCTTCAAATGTGGCCTCCCAAGGTTTAAGGTGTGGATTCATCACCACAATGTGCAGCTCTTTTCTGTTCGTACGTTCAAAAAGTCTATCGATCGAGGGTTTTACGAGGTCGATAGCATCTTTAGCGATATCTCTCATTGAGTGCATTTCACATTCCCATATTATTGGCCAGGTGATTTATAGAGTATTGTATGACAATAAAACTGCAACGTGATTTGATTAATAAGTAGCTTATGGTCACAGGCGAAATAGCGTTAACTAGATTTATCTCTTGTTTTTTGTTTGGTATTGCTGAGTTAATGTGATTTAGGTCTCCTTTGTGTGCTTGTTGTGTTTGTTAAGTAAAATCTATATGTCTTATTTTATGCTTGTGATTTTGTCTATGTATAATGGACGTTGTGTTACCCAAGTCGATGCTTGCATATGATTAGTCACAATTATTGCGTGTCTTGTGATTTTARATAATACAAATATGTTGGTGTGTATTTTTCAAATTTTGTCGTGGCTGTAATGATGAGCTGGGATATTAATGGTGGCTTTATTTTATTTTTGATTTATATCAGTCGTTTAATTGCGATGATGTTTTTTTTTATATTTTTATGTGAGATTGATAGTGTGACGTTGAGTCTATATATCTATATCGAGAGATTTGATGTTGATCACTTGTATGATTAATTGTTAAGTCTTGTATTGGACATAGCTCACGTATTTAGCTTATTGTAATACAAATATTTAGTTACATGTTTATAGTGTGTTCAACTATAAACATAAATGGAAGGTAACACGATGGAACTCAACACAATAATTGTTGGTATCTATTTCTTATTCTTAATTGCAATAGGGTGGATGTTTAGAACATTTACAAGTACGACGAGCGATTACTTCCGCGGAGGAGGTAACATGTTATGGTGGATGGTTGGTGCAACTGCATTTATGACACAATTTAGTGCATGGACATTCACTGGTGCGGCGGGTAAAGCATACAATGATGGTTTTGCGGTCGCGGTCATTTTCGTTGCAAACGCATTTGGTTACTTCATGAATTATGCGTATTTTGCACCTAAATTCCGTCAGCTTCGCGTTGTTACGGTTATTGAAGCAATCCGCATGCGTTTTGGTGCGACTAATGAACAGGTTTTTACTTGGTCTTCAATGCCTAACAGTGTGGTGTCGGCCGGTGTATGGTTGAATGCACTCGCAATTATTGCATCAGGTATCTTCGGATTCGATATGAATATGACCATCTGGATTACTGGTTTAGTCGTGTTGGCAATGTCGGTCACGGGGGGCTCATGGGCGGTCATCGCTTCTGATTTCATGCAGATGGTGATTATCATGGCGGTCACAGTGACCTGTGCGGTGGTTGCGGTGGTTCAAGGTGGAGGTATTGGTGAGATTGTGAATAATTTCCCTGTTCAAGAGGGGGGATCATTCTTATCCGGCAACAATATTAATTACCTAAGCATTTTCAGTATTTGGGCATTTTTCATCTTTGTTAAGCAGTTCTCTATTACTAATAATATGCTTAACTCTTACCGTTACTTAGCGGCAAAGGATTCGAAAAATGCAAAAAAAGCAGCACTGCTTGCTTGTGTGCTAATGATGGGGGGCGTGTTCATTTGGTTCATGCCATCTTGGTTTATTGCTGGTCAGGGTGTCGATTTGGCAGCTGCTTACCCCGATGCAGGAAAGAAAGCGGGTGACTTCGCTTACTTATACTTTGTTCAAGAGTACATGCCAGCGGGTATGGTCGGCCTTTTAGTCGCAGCCATGTTTGCCGCAACCATGTCTTCAATGGATTCGGGTTTAAACCGTAACTCAGGTATTTTCGTTAAAAACTTCTATGAGCCTATTGTACGCAAAGGCCAAGCAACGGAAAAAGAGTTAGTACTGGTTTCTAAGATTACATCTGCGATATTTGGTTTCGCGATTATCTTTATTGCCCAGTTTATTAATTCACTGAAAGGCCTGAGCTTATTCGATACTATGATGTACGTCGGTGCTTTGATCGGTTTCCCAATGACAATCCCTGCTTTCCTTGGTTTCTTCGTTAAAAAGACCCCAGATTGGGCTGGTTGGGGGACACTCGTGGTAGGCGCTTTTGTTTCTTATATTGTTGGATTTGTTATTAACGCTGAAATGGTATCGTCTGTACTAGGTCTTCAGGAGTTAACCAGTCGTGAATGGTCAGATGTGAAAGTGGCGATGGGTCTCATGGGGCATATTACTTTCACTGGTGGTTTCTTCATGTTATCGACATTGTTCTACAAGCCATTAACTGAAAAACGTCAAGCTGATGTTGATAAGTTCTTTGGCAATCTATCTACTCCGCTAGTTGCTGAATCAACAGAGCAGAAGAAATTAGATAATAAGCAACGTCAAATGCTAGGAAAGCTGATTGCGGTAGCTGGTGTTGGAATTATGCTTATGGCATTACTAACTAACCCAGTATGGGGACGTTTAGTCTTTATCTTATGTGGTGCAATCGTGGGTGGTGTCGGTGTATTACTGGTTAAAGCCGTTGATAATACAGTTGAAGAGGAAGCAGACAAGGTCGCCTCGACGCAAAATTAATCCCTTAAGCTGTTACAGTGATTAACGATGGCGACGATCTATGAGGATCGTCGCCATTTTTTTGTCAGTTGTTTCCCAAATACATTAATCAGCGCGCCAGTCACAATCAACCCACCTCCTAAATAGGTCCAAACGGATGGAACTTCATTAAATACCCAGACACCGAGTAGGGCAGAAAACACAATCTGTACGTAGGAGTATGCCGAGGCTTTTCCGGCAGCTTGGGTTTGCATCGCCTTGGTTAAACCATACTGGCCAATTTGGGTGAAGATACCGACCAGAACCAGCATGATGGTTAGGAATAAGCTTGGCCAGACAAAGTGATTCCAAATCAGCAGAGTGGATATTGGTAAAGCCACTAATGGGAAATAGAAGATGATGACAGAGCTGTCTTCGGTTTGACTCAGTTTTCTCACAATTACATAGGCGATAGAGCTACCAAAAGCCCCACAAAGTGCGATGACAATATTAAAAAGAGGCAAGTCATTAGAGAGGTCACTGCCGCTGGTATTGGGTTGAACCATGACGAATAAGCCAACAAGACAAAAAAGAATGCAGATCATGGTGGAGTGTTGAATGCGCTCTTTGAGAAAGAGAACGCCAAGTAGCGCTGTAAACACGGGATGAACATATTGTAAAATGGTAGCTTCTGCCAAAGGTAAGGTGGTGACGGCGTAATAGACACACATTAATGCAGCCGTCCCAACAGCCCCTCGGACAAAAAGAAGCGGTTTATTGTTTCCCCATATCGAGATCCCTTTCCGTTTGACATCAAGATAACTGATGATCAATGACACTAATGCGCGAGCGGCAACAATTTCAAAGACAGGGATGCCATAGTTGCTGATGTATTTCACACAAGCAGACATGAGAGCGAACCCGAAGGCAGAAAGCAGCATAAACCTAACCCCAGCAGGGATCAGCGAAAAAGAGAAAGAGGACATAAATAGTTCATTCAAGTTTGAGAGTGGGCATCATATCTTAATTTGGTAAATTCGACACACTCTTCTAGCCGTTATCTATACTTATATAGAGAGGTAGAGCAGAGAGGTAACGATGATGGACTTTACCGAAAAACTCCGTTTGCATGGTAAGGCTGAAGAAGATCTCTTCTTTGCAAAAAGAGACCACCAGCTTATAGAAGCGCTGCATGAAAAACAAAAACTTGAAGAAGATATGCGCGAGTTAGGTGCGCTTGATGATGCGGCATTGAATGCTGTCAGTTCTCATAAAAAGTAAGCCTAACAGCTGACAGCATAGTGTCGACGAATTAGCCGCAGCACTTCTTATATTTTTTGCCGCTGCCACAAGAGCATGGGTCATTGCGGTTTGGAGTCTTCTCAAAGGTAGTGGTTTTAGGTTTATTGAGAAGCGTTTCTAACTCAAGGATATTCTCTTCACTTTTCTCATCAACGGTGATGTTGGCAAATAGGTTGTGTGAGACTAACTCTTCTTCAACTTCCAATTTGCGGCTGTCTGAACTGACCGTCAGGGTTAAAGGCAGTTCACTGCTGCCTAGTTTTACATCACGCTTGGTGTTGTAGCCAGATTGTACGTGATTTTGTCTGGTTTCAATTCGGCCTTTGAAGAACATTTTTGACATGTGATTTTCCAATGAGTTTTCAGTATTCAATTGGCGTAGGATTATACGCAATCTGAACTGATGATAAATCGAATTATGTTTTTATTTTTTTAATAAGGAAAAGCAGTGATTATCAATGAAACCGAACGTCTTAGAATTCGTTACCTAACTGAACAAGATGCCGAGTTTGCTTTGCATATCTATAATACCAAGCCTTTTTTACAGTTTGTTGGAGATCGACAGATTAGAAATCTCGAGCAAGCGACTCAATATCTAATTAATGGTCCGATGAAAATGTACCAGGATAAAGGGGTTGGGCTTTATTTAGTTGAATTAAAGGCGTGCAATACACCAATTGGTCTGTGCGGTTTGATTAAGCGAGAACACCTTGATGATATCGATATTGGGTATGGGTATTTAGAAGAGTATTTTGGTAAAGGGTTTGCGTTTGAGTCGTGTCAGTCTGTGTTATCTTACGCGCAAGAGACATTAAAGCTTCAGCGTGTGATTGCGTTTACTAATAGTGACAATGTCGCTTCGATTAAATTGCTGGAAAAATTGGGTTTAGGTTTTGACAAAGTAATTGCAGCAACGGACAAGGATCCTGAGATGGACTTTTACTCGGTCGATTTTTAGGCTTTGAAGAAAATAACGACTGCAATACTGTGCAGTCGTTATGATATAAAGCGGTTGTATCGCTATATTTTAAAGGTACAGCTTGGCTAGATCGGAAGGTTCAACTTCTTTGCCTTCTAAAGTATCGTTCCAGTTAGCACCAATTAATACGCCATCTTCCGACAGGGTGATTAACCAATCCTCAACAAAAATATCTAAAGGAATATGCAATACTTCAAAGTCTGCCCACTCTTCAACATTATGAGTTTTAGCATCCGCTTCATTTGACCAAAATGGCATGACTTCAGAATTTTCAAACTCAGTAGAGTCGCACGCTAGCCAACCATCTTCGTTTTTTAGCCCCCAAACCAATTCATTCTCTTTTGTTTCTGAGATAAACAGATCAAGGTTAGCCTGGATGTCAATCGTTAGTTTGCTCATGAAGAAAGCCTCTATAAGGTTGTACCGTGGTGTCTCAGAAAGAGAGACGATTTATGGATCATACTATTAATCGTTAGAAAAAACAGTAAAACGGAGTGCGATCATAAAAATTGCACTGAATAGTAAAAGTCCGGGAAAATAAAAGGGTGTAAGTTGCCATTACTACGTCTCTACAGCTAATATTGTTAATAGAGTGTTATTTATATCAATAATATATACGGGCCATCATACCCTATGCAATCATTTTTATAAAGTTGGGTAACTATTGGTGGGATTAATAGCATTTATTGGTCATAATCACATTATGGATAGTATTGAGTGTAGAACAGGTTTGCCTTTAGATTACTCTGTTGTCATTAAATATCTGTTTTATCTAATTAATTTTTATTAAGTTTTGGAGCTAATCATGGACAATAATGCAGTTTTTACCCCTGCTGAAATCAAAGAGATTGTCGGTAGGGCGTTTGTGGTTAACTCTGAAGGTCGATCCATTGCAGCTCAAGAAGGAACTCCGCTGAAAGTCGGAGATGTTCTGCTTACACCTGAAGGCTCTAAAGTCGTGGTGTTGATCAATGGCGAACCCGTCGTTGTTGATCAAAACTGTGTTTCTTGTATTAAAGCGCCTGAAAGTGCCAATCAAGAACCGTCACTAGAGAGTGAACAAGTTGCTGGTCAGCTCGCTGTGAACCAGACAGTAGAGCAACCAGAGTTAGATATTGAAGCGATTCAAGCCGCTATTTTGGCAGGGGAAGATCCAACGGAAATTCTTGAAGCAACTGCTGCAGGTGGTGCGACAGGAGGTTCAGCCAATGCTGGTTTTATTACCATTGAATATGATGAAGCATCGACCATTGCTAATATTGACTTTGATACAGAAGGGTTTGCACATAATGCAGGGTTAGCTAGATTAGAAGAGGCAGGTGATGATGTCATTATTCGTCCTGCAGCTCCCATTGCTAATGTTGATGAAACAGGTGTGACTCAAGAAGATAGCGTGTTAAGTGCGAATGGTATTCTTGGCGTTAGTAACTCTCAGACTAACCTCTCTTATTCTTGGGCCATTTCAGGATCGCCTGAGGGCACATATGGTTCACTAGAAGTCGATCCAATCACAGGTGCTTGGCTTTATAGTCTGAACAATCTAGATACGGTGACCCAAGCTTTGGCTGAAGGTCAGACGGAAACAGAAACCTTTTCTGTCATTGTGACTGACAGTGCAGGCGGAAGTGACACTCAACAAGTCATTATCTCTGTTTTAGGCACCAATGATCTTCCGACTATTTCAGGAACATCCGCCGCTGAGCTTACAGAAGGTAATATTGGAGATAGTGATCCTGAAGCGAATGAGCAGCTTACGGTTAATGATGTTGATGCTTTAGATACGCACAATTGGTCAATTGTAAGCAGTTCAGCGGGTACGTATGGTGATCTATCTCTTGATCAAAGTGGCGCATGGAAATATGTGCTTGATAACAGTTTATCAACGACTCAAGGTTTGAATAAAGATCAAAGAGTTGATGAGATCTTCCAAGTACAAGTGTCTGATAATCATGGTGGCATAGCGACTCAGACGATTACCGTTACCGTTGTTGGTACCAATGATCTCCCTGTGATTGAGGGTGAGTCGAGTGGGGTTGCGGTTGAAGATTTGGTGGTACAAGCGAGTGGTAAATTAAACTTATCTGATCTTGACACTAATGATGATTTAACGGGAGCCATTACCGACCCTAATGGTACCTATGGGGTATTAAGTTACGACAATGCCACGACAACCTGGACGTATGATTTAACAACAAGTTCAACCGTGACTCAAGAGTTAAACGAAGGACAGATAGCAACAGAACAATTTACCATTGTGGTGAAGGATTCGTTTGGCGGAGAGACCTCTCAAACCATCACTATCACCGTCACGGGGACCAATGATCTGCCTGAGATAATCAACACCTCGGTGGTTGAGGGAGGCGTAACCGAAGATGTTGCCGCCAATCTTCAAGCGAAAGGGCAACTTACGTTCACCGATGCGGATGCGGAAACCGGCCATACGTGGAAGGTTCTGACCGACAATAACAGCCCATACGGCGACTTCACTGTTGACGGTAATGGTGAGTGGACCTTTAACCTCACCACTGCTGCGGATGAAGTGCAAGCGTTGGGTGAAGGGATCACGAAAGATCTGATCTACACCGTTGAGATCAAAGACCCACAAGGCGCCACGGATACAGTGGACGTTAAAATTACCATTACGGGCACCAATGATGACCCGAGCATTTCTGGTACCCATCTCGGCAGTGTGGTGGAAGATACCCTCAATAGCGCGACCGGTACCTTAACCAGCACAGATGCAGATGCTGGCGACACTGCCAACTGGAGTATCACTTCGCCAGGCGGTACTTATGGTGATTTAACTCAAGTGGATGGCACGTGGACCTACAATCTAAACAATAACAAAACGGCTACTCAAGCATTAAATAAAGGTGAGATTCAAACCGACGTGTTTGAGGTGGTGGTGACTGACAGTGAAGGTGCAGAGGCGAAACAGACCATCACCATTACCGTCACCGGGACCAATGACCTTCCTGAGATCACCAACACTTCAGTTGTGTTGGGTGATGTAGTGGAAGACGATGCCGCCAATCTTCAAGCGAAAGGGCAACTTGATTTCACTGATGTCGATGCGGAAACCGGCCATACGTGGAAGGTTCTGACCGACAATAACAGCCCATACGGCGACTTTAGTGTGGGCAGCAGCAGTGGTGAGTGGACCTTTGATCTGACAACGAATGCCGATGAAGTGCAAGCGTTGGGTAAAGGGGATACGCACGATATTTTCTATACCGTAGAAGTGAAAGACCCGCAAGGCGCGACAGACACGGTGGTGGTGAAAGTGACCGTTACTGGCACCAATGATGATCCTACGATTTCCGGCTCTCACCTCGGCAGTGTGGTGGAAGATACTCTTAATAGTGCCACTGGCACCTTAACATCAAGTGATGTAGATGTGGGCGATGGTGCCAGTTGGAGCATCACTGCGCCGGGCGGCACCTACGGTGATTTAACCCAAGTGGATGGCACGTGGACCTACAATTTAGATAACAACAAAACGGCCACTCAATCCCTGAATGCAGGTGAGATCAAAACCGATGTGTTTGAGATGGTGGTGATCGACGGCGAAGGTGGTGAGGCGAAACAGACCATCACTATCACCGTCACTGGGACCAATGATCTGCCTGAGATAGCCGGTAGCTCCGTGGTAACTGGAGGCGTAACCGAAGATGTTGCGGCCAAATTGCAAGCCAAAGGGCAACTTGCGTTCACCGATGCGGATGCTGAAACTGGCCATACTTGGCAAGTTCTGACTGACAATAACAGTCCTTACGGCAACTTTAGTGTGGGCAGCAGCAGTGGTGAGTGGACCTTTGATCTGACAACGAATGCCGATGAAGTGCAAGCGTTGGGTAAAGGGGATACGCACGATATTTTCTATACCGTAGAAGTGAAAGACCCGCAAGGCGCGACAGACACGGTGGTGGTGAAAGTGACCGTTACTGGCACCAATGATGATCCTACGATTTCCGGCTCTCACCTCGGCAGTGTGGTGGAAGATACTCTTAATACGGCAACCGGTACTTTAACATCAACTGATGTGGATGTAGGCGATGGTGCTAACTGGAGCATTACCACTCCCGGTGGCACCTACGGTGATTTAACCAATGTAAATGGGACCTGGACCTATACGTTAGATAATACGAAGCTTGCCACTCAAGCCTTAGCGGAAGGTGAGAAGCAAACCGACGTATTTGAGATGGTGGTGACTGATGGCGAAGGTGGCAGCGATACTCAGACTATTACCATTACTGTAACCGGTACTAATGATGATCCTGTTATTGATGGTGGAAATGATCGTGGTGAAGTTGTTGAAGATGGCAAGTTAATTGCGACAGATACCTTAACAGTAACCGATGACAGTGGTGATAGTCACACTTGGAGCCTTATCGGTGACACTTCCAGTAAATATGGCTCAATTGTTGTAGGTGCCACAACAGGTACATGGACCTACACCTTAGATAACGCGGCCGCACAAGAGCTTGCGGTGACCGACACCATTACAGAAACCTACGTTATTCAAGCTGATGATGGCAAAGGTGGCACGGTACAGCAAATTGTTGAAATCACCATTAAGGGTGACAATGACATTCCAACCATCAAAGGGACGTTGTTAGGCAATACTGTCGAAGATATTTTAGAAACGGTTACTGGTGTAGTGACGGCTGAAGATGTGGATCTTGCTGACGGTCACTCTTGGAGCATTGATGGGGCAACTCAAGGCACTTATGGTGATATCTCCATCACTTCTGAAGGTACTTGGACTTATACCTTAGACCCATCGCTTAAAGCGACGCAACAATTACAAGAAGACCAACTAGAAACGGATACTTTCACCATCAAAACCGATGATGGTCACGGCGGAACGGCCACTGAAACGATTGTTATTAATGTACTTGGCACCAACGATACGCCAAATATAAAAGGCAAGCTGAAAAAATCCATTGAAGAGGATGAAACTTCGGTTAAAGGTACCTTAAAACATGGTGATGTTGATATTGGTGATGACCATGAATGGACTATTTTAGGCAGTAATCAAGGTATTTATGGTTCGTTATCCATTGTTGAAAACGCCAATGGAAAAGCTCGCTGGACATACAAGTTGGATAATGACTCTGAAGTGACACAGGCATTAGAAGCGGGTGAGGAGCACATTGAAATATTTGCAGTGCAAGTGGAGGATGAGTTTGGAGCTATTGATACTGTGAACCTGAAAATCACAGTAATCGGCACTAACGATACACCACTGATGTCCGGAGAGTTAACAGGCAGCATTACTGAAGATGCAAGCCCTGACAGTATTACGGGTCAATTGCTTCCAGATGATATCGACAATGTGAACGGTGGCAGTGATACGCATACCTGGTTGATTGCAGGTGAAGATGGCACATACGGTTCGATAGGCATTGATGATGATGGCTTATGGACCTATGAGCTTGATAACACAAAAGAGAGCGTACAAAAGCTAGGTGAAGGCATTACCGCCACTGAGATTTTCAACGTTACCGTTACGGATAATCACGGTGCTTCTACTACTAAACAGATTGAGATCACCATTACTGGTAGTAACGATGCTCCAAGTATTAAAGGAGCTACCACAACCAGCACCATTGAAGATGTGATTGGTAAAGATACTGGTACTGGTGACTTAGTGGTGGTGGACATTGACCAAGGGGATACACACAACTGGTCCGTGGTTGGAGAAGATAATGCAACGGGCATTAAAATCGGGATCTATGGCGATCTACAAGTCGATGATAACGGTACTTGGTTTTATCAACTAGACAATGATAGAGAGGCGACAGAAGCGATTCCTTCTGGGGAGACTGTATCAGAAGTCTTCACCATTGAAGTCATTGACCAACATGGCGCGAAGGGCACCATCGAAGTGACCATCAATGTGGCAGGTCATAATACTGATCCAAGTATTTCAGGAACACTCACTGGAACCATCGTGGAAGATGCAACCCCTGATGTGGTGGAAGGGAGTGCGATAGATGGTGATTTTGACCTTATTGATACTCACGATTGGGAAATTATTGGCAGCACAGGTGCTTATGGTACGTTAACACTCAATGATGATGGAACGTGGAAGTATAAACTGGACAACAACAACTCGAAAGTGGATGAGTTAGACCCAGGCGATCACATCGAAGATACCATTGCGATAAGAGTGACCGACAGTTTTGGTCAAACCTCTGAGAGTGAAATAAAAATCACTATTGAAGGGGCAAACGATGCGCCTGATTTGCGTGGTGCGTTAATCGGCTCTGTTAATGAAGATACTAAGGTGAGTGCCTCTGGCCAACTGCATCACGGTGACCCAGATAAAGATGATACTCACGATTGGGAGTTAGTGAGTGGTGTCGGTGAATACGGCAATCTCATTTTGGATAGTGATAATAAATGGCACTACAGCTTAACCAATACTGATCCAAGAGTTCAAGCGTTGGGCGTTGGGGAGAGTTTAACTGAGACCTTTACTGTCAAAGTGACCGATGATCACGGAGAAACATCAAGCAAACCGGTCACCATCACTATTAATGGCACCAACGATGTCCCTACCATAGAGGGGGGCGCAGAGGTCGATTACATAGAGGATGAGTCTAGTACCAGTATTACAGGTCAGGTATTGACTCATGATATAGATGGTGACGACGTCACTTTTACAGCGCATACCTTCACTGGTACGTTTGGGCGCTTTAGCCTAAACAGTGATGGTAGCTGGAGTTACCGCATTGATCCGAATCTAGAATCGGTGCAATCGTTGAATGAAGGTGAAAGCCATCAAGAGACGTTCCCAGTCAGTGCCACGGATGGTAACGGTGGTACGGTTAATGACACCATCATCATTAATATTAAAGGTACCAATGATATTCCTGAAATCAGTGGCGCGGATGAAGGGGCCGTGGCAGCCGGTGCTCAATTTGCAGATTTTAGAGAGAGCAGCGGGCAACTCAATGCGCACGATGTCGATCTAGGTGACACGATTGTGAGCTGGCAAGCCATTGATGGTAAAGGTACTTATGGTACATTTACTGTTGATGCTAATGGTGAATGGACCTATACCCTAGATAATTTAGATCCCGATACGTTGGCTTTAGTCTCTGGGGACAAAGTGACAGAAACCTTTCAAGTTACCGCAACCGATAGTCATGGTGGGGTTTCTTTGCCTCAGACGGTAACAATAGATGTGCTTGGAACACAGTCGGCTGATGGCGGTGGAACAGACGGTTCAACCATTTTAGACCCTATTATTATCAACCCCGAAGAGGATCGTCATCCTGATGAGTCTGGTCAAATCGATCTTGATCAGTTCTGTAATGGTGGCAACGGAAATGGTAATAATGGAAATGGTAACGGCAATGACAATAATAATGGTCACCACGGTGAAGGCAACCAAGGTAATGGCAATGGTAATGGGGGCGGAACAGGTGGCACGGGTGGTATCGATACGGTTACCGCTAACCCCGTTAATGGCGGTGTATTTGGTCAGTTAGTTGTGGATACGGATGGCCGCTGGACTTATGAATTAGATAACGACTCCATCCTTGTGGACTCTCTGTGTGAGGGAGACGAGGTCACTGAAACGTGGAAAATTCAAATTACGGATGATTGCGGTGAGACTTATACCATACCTGTCACTATCACTATTACGGGAACCAATGATGCCCCAATTATTGGAGGTTTGAATTTAGGTGATGTTACCGAAGATACCCAATTGAGCTTTACCGGGCAGCTAGAAGGCATTGACCCTGATAAATGTGATGATCAAGCGTGGACGGTTGATGATGCGGATGGTACTTACGGCTCGCTTGTTTTAAACCCAACAACGGGTGAGTGGACATACACACTTGATCCAAAGGTTACTGATCCAAGTGATCCTAACTACGCTGCCTCGCAAGTTATTCAAGAACTTGATCCTGGTGATACTATCCAAGAAACCTTCCAAGTGACGGTGACCGATAACTACGGCGAAACCGCTACTCAAGAGGTCATTGTTACCATTCATGGCACCGCTGATGATGTGACCATCACCGACAATGTTATTGCAGTAACCGCATTTGAAGAGGATGGCACATTAACAGATACCGGTAACTTAACAACTCCTGACGGATTGGATAACCCTGTTACGTGGAGCGCTGTGAACGGAAGTGGCAGTTATGGAACGTTAACATTAACAACAGATGGTGAGTGGACCTATCTACTGAATAATAGCTCAAATGCTGTACAGAGTTTAGCGGAAGGGGTTACTGTCACGGATTCATTCGAAGTGACGGTGGTTGATCAATTTGGTTCAACAGTCGTGGACGATTCAGGCAATCCTACCACTATGCTAATTAATGTTGACGTTACCGGAACCAATGATGCGCCTGACATTAAAGGCGATCTTGTTGCTAGCATCGATAATGATGCGGCTGTGAATGAGATCAGCGGAACCCTGAATGATGGTGATGTAGATAGTGGCGATACGCATATCTTTAGTGGTGATAATCAAACCAATGAATATGGAACCTTCCATCTAGATAGCAATGGACACTGGACATTTACCCTAGACCAGACCAATCAAGAGGTGATTAACCTAGGCAAAGGGGCTACGATTGAGGTGGAGTTTATCGTTGGAGTCACTGATGGACATTCACTTCCAGCACCTGATGGTGGGATTGATATTGATAAAGTGGTAATTACCATTGAAGGCTCTAACAAACCACCAGTGATTGAAGGTGACTTGGTGATGGAGCTAAAAGAGGACGGTAAAACCACAGAAGCAGTGCCTTTGCAGCTTGATGGTACCGATCCAAATACTGGTGATACTGTGGTGTTTGAAGCGAAAACGTTAGCGGGAACCTACGGAACGTTCACCTTGCAAGCAGATGGACAATGGAATTATCAATTAAATAATAGTGCGCCTCATGTGCAGAGTTTGCGTGAAGGCAGCGTGGTAAGTGAAACCTTCATTGTTAAAGCGACGGATAATCACGGCGCTTCTACCAGCAGCAGTGTCACCGTGAATATTACGGGTACCAATGATCTCCCTGAACTCAGTGGCCGAGACAATGGCGTGTTATCTGAAAATCCAGGACAAGCGGTTTCGGGCATTGTCACCGCTTCAGATGTGGATAAAGGCGACAGTTCTGACTATAGCATTGATAATGAGCTTGCTACTGCGGCTAAGTATGGCACCGCCTTTATTGATGCGTCTGGGCGCTGGACCTATACCGTGAACAGCTTGCATGCGGATGTCGATGGATTGTCACAAGGTGAAAAGTTAACGGATACATTTGTCATCGTAGCAACTGACACCGCCAATGGTGAAGGGAAGATGACCATCACGGTTACCATTAATGGTGTGAATGATGCGCCAAATATTGAAGCGGTGGTGACTGAAAAACTGGTCGAAGACTCTGTGACCTCACTCACCGGTACCTTCTTAGATGGTGATCCAGATAAGTCTGATACGCATACATGGCAAGTGACGGATTCTGATCCATTAGCAGACTTAACCGTAGATAATAATGGCTCGTGGAGTATTAACCTTCATACCACTGACCCTCTTATTCAGCAACTCAAAGAGGGTGAAGAGCTAACGTTGACTTACACCCTTAAAGTGACAGATCAACATGGGGTCTCTGATACCAAAGATGTCTCCTTTATTGTTGTGGGCAGTAATGATGATCCTGTTATTACCGTTGATAGTGAAGTAATTGGTTCCGTCAGTGAGGATACGTTACCCAATAGCGTTTCTGGCCAAATGGAAGTCACTGACATTGATGTGAAAGACACACATCAATGGTCAGTTCAAGGTACTGGGCAAGGGACTTACGGTTCTATGTCGATTGACCCGAGTTCAGGTCTGTGGACATACACTATTGGTAACGGTTTGGATGAGACCCAAAAGCTAGCAGAAGGAATAAGCAAAGACGAAGTGTTTACCATCGATGTATTTGATGGGACAGACACCGTTAGCCAGCAGGTAACTATTACCGTAACCGGAAGCAATGACATTCCAAAAATTGATCCAGCCAGTGTGATTATTGGTGAAGTTACCGAAGATGCCGCGACGACTTTTGCAGAAGGTCAACTGGTTATCAGCGATTTAGATGTTGGCGATAGCTATGTTTGGTCAGTAAAAGATGGCGCAGATACCGGGACATATGGAACCATCAGTGTGGATGAGTTTGGTAAATGGACCTATAACATTAACAACAGTTTGACTCAGTCACTGGCGGAAAATGAGAAACAAGATGAGGTCTTTACCCTACAAGTATTTGATGGGACAGACACCGTTGAACAAGTTGTAACGGTGACGGTGGTCGGCACTAATGATGCACCAGAGATCAGTGGAACCACCACAGGGGAAGCCACCGATGGTTACCAAAATGTAGTGACCGGTGAATTGGTATTAAGCGACGCTGAATCTGATGCAATGAGCTGGAAATCAGTGGCAGATATGCCGGGTACTTATGGCACCTTAAGCTTTGGTTCTATTGATGCATTAACCAATCGAGCCATATGGACCTTCACCTTAACCGCTGGAAGCACTTTGGCATTGGCGGCGGGCGTGAAAGCAACCGAATCGTTCGATGTGTTTATTATCGACGGTGAAGGTGGTGAGACCAAAGAGACCATCACAGTCACTGTGGTAGGAACTGACTCGGTACTTGGTGGCGTTGGCAATGATATTCTTACTGGAACAACAGCAGATGAAGTTATGTGGGGAGGTCCTGTCGATCTGTCGGATGCGGGTACTTCCGATACCTTCTTATGGAACTCAACGGGCGTAGGCAGTGTGGGTACACCGTCACACGATGTCATTAAAGATTTCGATGTGAACAGCGACAAAGTCGATCTGAGCGACCTGTTTGGCTTTATTGGAGCTGCCGATGTTTCCGTGCTCACCAATCAGTTGATTGTCACAGAAACCAATGGCAACGCCGAGCTTCAAGTGATGGATGGTGCAACCGTGGTACAAACCATTACTTTAGATGGCGTTGGTTTAGACAGTTTATTAACCGCTCCGTCGGCAGGAATGAGTAATGAAGAGCGATTAAATGATCTCATCAATGGTGATCAATTGGATGTTGCAAGAGATCCAGTCACCAATAACATCAGTGATAGCGCATCAGCAGATACGCTGATTGGCACTGGTGATAATGATATTTTCCTATTCTCTGCTGCAAATTCTGGCCAAGGTAATGCGCCTGTCATAGACACCGTGCAGAATTTTGACTTAAGTGCAGATAAGCTTGATATTTCTGAGATATTACCGGGAATATTTACCGAGGCGGATAGTGGAGATATCTTTGCAGACTACCTAAATATAACGGTGGATGAAAACAACACCACCATCAGCGTGAAGAGTGATCTTCTGGATATTAACAGTGATCAGGCTGATATCGTTCTTGAAGGGGTGGGTTTTGCTGATTTAGGTTTTGCTGATGCGAGTGTGAGCAGTGATCAGTTGGTTGCGAAGTTGTACGATGATCTGCACGTTCTTAAAATTGATTAATATTTCGTTATATTAAGGGATAGGGATGTTAGAGAATAGAGCGTTTATGATGAGAGCTTTAGAGCTTTCAAAGTCAGCACTTCCAGAGTGCAGCCCAAACCCACCAGTGGGCTGCGTACTGGTTAAAGAGGGAGAGATAATCTCAGAAGGGTTCACTCAATTTTTAGGTGGGGAGCATGCTGAAGCGTATGCCTGCTCTCATTATAATGGAAGCCTAAAAGGCACGACGGCTTATGTCACACTGGAGCCGTGCTCATTTGTTGGACGAACCCCATCATGCGCCACCTCCTTGGTCGAAAAAGGGATTAAAAAAGTGGTGATTGCTATCTTAGACCCTGACGAACGTAATAATGGTAAAGGGATCGAAATTTTACAACAAGCTGGCATAGACGTAGAGTTAGGTTTGTGCGCGGAAGAGGTTCGAGACTTTATTTCTCCATTTTTAGTCGCTCAACCCGCTGAATAAGCATAAATGAAACTCTTGTGTAAGCATTTAGTGGCTATTTAACGTGCTTCTAAACGAATACCAACTGTTTAAATCTATCTTACTTAAGCAGATAGTTATTATAACCTAGCTGCTCTGAGATGTTCTTTCCTGCTTTATGTAGTAATCCGACATAATATGACATCCGTTTTTCATCAAAACGGATGGTTGGAAATGAAATGGAAAGCCCCGCAATTACACAGCCAAAACGGTCATAAATAGGTGCAGCAATGCAACGAAGACCGGGTTCTTGCTCTTCATTGTCTTCCGCAAAGTGTTGCTCGCGTACAAGGGCCAGTTCAGCAAGAAGCTGCTCTTCATTTTCAAGGGTCTTGTCTGTATGTTTGATAAATTCCACATCAGATAAAATTTGGTGAATAAAGTCATTTTCTCGCTGAGCCAGCAATACTTTGCCTATCGCGGTGCTGTATAGCGGATTGCGGCGTCCAATACGCGATTGCATGCGCAGATTATAATTCGAATCAATCTTATGAATATAAATTATTGCGTTTTCATCTAATGCACCAAGGTGTAGTGCCTCATTAGTTTGCTCAGAAATATTACGCATTTCTTTATCAGCTAAGGTAATTAAGTCTACGTATTCAAGAGATTTTGCACCAAGTTCGAATAACTTTAATGTAAGTGAATATTTATCTGCCTCCTCTTCTTGAGTGATATACCCTAAGGTTTTCATTGTTTGTAAGAATCGATATGTCGTTGCTTTAGACATCATTAAGCGCTGAGAAAGCTCTGAAACACCAATTTCTTTTTGTTCCCCTAATGCCTGAAGAATACTAAATACTTTTAAAACTGACGACACTGACTCTGGTTGAGTTGGCTTTTCCATTATCCTACCTTGTTTCTTTCTTATTAACTTGCAGTATACCTTGAGTGACTTGTGCATCCAATATTTTCAAAAACCTTTTTTAAAAATATTGAATTACACTCAAGGAACTCGTCAAGGAAAAGAAAATATATATTTTTGAAACGTCATTTTAAAAAAATATATACAATGGTTCTTCTTGTTGGTATATTCCATGTGTACAGTGATCATGCTTATGAAAGTAAACACTAAATAACACAACATTTAAGGAGAAATATATGATTCTTGATTCATTTAACCTGCAAGGAAAAGTAGCAGTAGTGACAGGGTGCGATACTGGATTAGGTCAAGGTATGGCTTTAGGTTTAGCAAGTGCCGGTTGTGATATTGTTGGTGTGAACATTGCCGAGCCAACAGAAACGAAGTTAAAGATAGAAGAAACAGGTAAAAAATTCATTGATATCCGTGCTAACCTAATGAAACTAGATGATATTCCTTCGATCGTGGATCGTGCAGTGTCTGAACTTGGCCGCATTGATATCTTAGTGAACAATGCGGGTATTATTCGTCGCAACGATGCAATAGAGTTTTCAGAGCAAGATTGGGATGATGTAATGGACATTAATGTGAAATCTATGTTCTTTTTGTCTCAAGCCGTCGCTAAACAATTTATTGAGCAAGGTGAAGGTGGAAAAATTATAAATATCGCATCTATGCTTTCTTTCCAAGGTGGAATTCGTGTGCCTTCTTACACTGCATCTAAGAGTGCAGTGATGGGGGTAACTCGTCTAATGGCTAATGAGTGGGCGAAACACAACATTAATGTTAATGCTATTGCTCCTGGATATATGGCGACAAACAATACTATTGCACTGCGCGCTGATGAAAGTCGTAATAAAGAGATTATTGACCGTATTCCTGCCGCACGTTGGGGTGAGCCAGAAGATTTAGCGGGCCCATGTGTCTTCTTAGCGTCAAGTGCTGCGAACTACATCAATGGTTACACTATTGCTGTTGATGGTGGTTGGTTATCACGTTAATTTTCACTCTCAATAGATCAAGGGCATTATTTGTTTGATTTCTGCTTTATTGATTTGTATTGAGCTAATTAAAGCTAGCCAAATGGTTAGCTTTTTTAAAAGGGAATGTTCCATGGACGTAATTAATCGTGTTGCCGTTATTGGTGAATGCATGGTGGAGTTGAAAAAGAATAAAAACTCGATAGTACAGAGTTTTGGTGGGGACACATTAAATACAGCTGTGTATTTATCTCGATTGACCCAGAAAAAAGGCATCACTACATCTTATGTGACAGGGTTA
Source organism: Aliivibrio kagoshimensis (assembly GCF_050337105.1). Classification (NCBI taxonomy): domain Bacteria; kingdom Pseudomonadati; phylum Pseudomonadota; class Gammaproteobacteria; order Vibrionales; family Vibrionaceae; genus Aliivibrio; species Aliivibrio kagoshimensis. The sequence goes on along the minus strand of NZ_JAKJSQ010000042.1, from coordinate 18,099 downwards.
GGTACAGACCCATTTAGTCGTGAAATGCTGGCTTCGTGGCAAGATGAATCAATTAATACAGAGATGGTTTATATCTCACAAGATAAATTGCCAGGGATGTATGCGATTGAAACGACGGTAGATGGTGAGCGTAGCTTTTTTTATTGGAGAGATGATTCTGCAGCAAAATATTGGTTATGTGATAGAGAAACGTCTGCACTCGTGAATAAACTGTGTGAGCATCAAATGGTGTATTTAAGTGGGATCAGTTTGGCTATTTTGTCTGATGATTGCCGCCAAAAATTACTTGAACTACTTACTCTCTGCCGTGAAAACGGGGTGAAAATTGTATTTGATAATAACTACCGACCTGCGCTGTGGAAAGATAATGTTGTCGCTCAAACAATATACAAACAAATGCTATCAATCACGGACATAGCCTTTTTAACGTTTGATGATGAACAGTTATTGTATGGCGATACAACAGAGCAACAAACAATCAACCGAACCAAAGCGCTTGGTGTCAGTGAAATTGTCATTAAGCGAGGTGGGGAAGAATGTTTTGTCATTGTGGCTGAGCAATGTGAGGCAATTGCTTCCGCTACAGTACACAATATTATTGACACAACGGCTGCTGGAGATTCATTTAGTGCGGGGTACTTAGCTAAGCGCATTATGGGTGGAACAATAGAGCAATCCGCACTTGCAGGTCACACTTTAGCGGGAACGGTAATTCAACATAACGGCGCGATCATTTCTTGCGATATCATGCCAACTATTTAAAGGGTACTTATATGAAAACATTAAACCAGAGATTGTCTGAGATTCAAATCATCCCAGTTATTGCAATCAAAGATGCGTCAAAGGCCGTAAAACTCGCACAAGTTCTCATTGAAAATGGTCTACCGTGTGCTGAAATTACCTTTCGTACGGAGCATGCGGTACAAGCCATTAAAAATATGCGCGAAGCCTATCCTGACATGCTAATTGGTGCAGGAACAATATTAAACAGTGAGCAAGTTGACCAATCCATTAATGCTGGTGTAGATTTCGTTGTGAGCCCTGGTTTTAACCCAGAAACCGTAAAATACTGCCAACAGCGTGGCGTTGTAATTATTCCTGGAATCAATACCCCAAGTCTTGTAGAACAAGCAATGTCGATGGGTTTAACGACCCTTAAATTTTTCCCAGCAGAGCCTTCTGGTGGCACTGTGATGCTAAAAGCACTCTCTGCGGTTTACCCTGTGAAATTTATGCCAACAGGTGGTGTTAATCGAGCTAACGTAAATGACTATTTGTCGATTCCATCTGTCTTGGCATGTGGCGGAACGTGGATGGTACCAAACAACCTTATTGAAGAAGAAAAATGGGATGAGCTGGCTCTACTGGTCGCTGAAGTGGCCAATATTATTCAGTAAAAACAATGTAAATGAGCACACCTTCTCATAATATGAAGGGTGCCTTAAAGGTAATTTTATGCTATTTGGTAATATTGATCAGTTAGATTTAGTCCCTTATATATCAACCAGACTTCGCTCACTTATCATTGAAGCAGTAACATTGGCACAGAAAAATGAAGAAGATGGTAAGTATCCTTTAAGTAAAGAAGACGTATTTGTCATGTTGGTGTCTACACAGACTGAGCCTTTGGAAGAAAAGGTTGCAGAAATTCATAAACACTATATTGATGTGCAGATACTGCTAAGCGGTGCTGAGCGATTGGGTTACTCGAATAATCTAAATAACGTTCATGCATCCTTAACTGAGCTTGAGAACGACGTATTATTTGTTGATGAAGTACAACATGAAAACTTTGTCGACTTACATTCAGGTGACTTTGTTGTGTTTTATCCAAATCAGATTCATCGCCCACTTTGTGCAATTACCGAAGCTTCATCTATTCGAAAAGCAGTGCTAAAGATTCCTTTTGAATTTTTAAATTCGTAATAACAGTGATAATAATTAATCAAAAATACCTATCGCTCCTGATGGGTATTTTTAAACATAATACAAAGCAACTTAAGCTCGCTTGATGTAAATGTAGAGTGCATAACTTAGGTTACTGGATTTTGCTTTAATTTTGTCACCGCTTTTAAAAGTTCAATCCGTGCATGTTCAAGATCTTCGATGTGATGATGTACGGTTGCGGAATTTAATGTCATATATGGAATCGTCAATACGGCCATTACATCGCCTTGTACTCCCAAAATAGGAACACTGATATTGGTCACTCCAGATATTTGAGGGCTTAACCCTGAAAAATAGCCATTACTAACGGTTTTTTCTCTGTGCGCTAAGGTACTTTCAATTTCATCTTTTGTAGCATCGCATTTTTTAAGAATTGCTTGTCTTTTTAGCTCACTACTAAAACTGAGTAACGCAACACCTGATCCCGAAGCACATATATCCAAAGAAGCCCCGAGCCGAAGACCGAATCCCATTTTATATGGACTCTCTGAACGGGCAATTACGATGAGTTCACCATTTTCATAACGACTTAAGTGGCAAGACTGATTTAACTTAAGACTCAGTTCTTCCATTAGAGGTTGAGCGCGCTTGAGCAACTGCGCAATTGGAGGGTGCTGGTTTGACAAGGCAAACATTTTTAATGTTAATGAATATAACGAGCTTTCAGTATCGAATTCAAGGTACTGTTTATCGACCAAAACGGACAGCATACGAAAGATTTCGTTGATACTTCGAGCTAACTTTTCTGCTATTTGTTTTTTAGATTGAGGCTCTTCTTCCTCTGCTAAAAGTTCAAGAATTTCAAGTCCTTTTTCAAGTGCAGGAGCCCGGTATTCAGTTTTTTTTTCTTTTGTCATTCTTATAAGTACTTATTGAGTTGCTAGGGAAGGTGTTACTATTATTTATTGAATATCCAGCCCAGTCCTTTTAAAAAAGAAAGCTCCGTGTTGATGAAGCTTTCTCACAATTGCTATTTAATTAGTCCCATCATTTCAGGGATTGTCATTGATATTGCTGGTATAAAGGTAACCAACATTAACACGACAAAAATAACAAAGAAAAATGGAAGTAGGGTTTTAATTACTTCATCGATACTAATACCACTTACTTTACATCCAGTAAACAATATCGGACCGACAGGCGGTGTTATGGTACCTAATGATAGGTTAAATACCAATAAAATACCAAACTGAACCGGATCCATACCTAAATTCATGCAGATTGGAAGAAATATGGGGGTGAAAATCAACACGGCTGGTGTTGGATCCATAAATGTACCAATAAACAGCAGTATTACATTGATAATTAACAAGATGATAATTGGATTACTGGTCAGAGATAATAAAAAGTCAGCAATCATGCCTGGGATTTGAGTGAATGCCATCACCCATGACATAATGGATGAAGTTGCCAACATGAATATCACAATGGCAGACATTTTTGCTGTGCTCAAGAAAATTTCAGGGATTTTTCTGATATCTAAAGCTCGATATCCTATGCTCAATATCAAAGCATATACGACCGCAATAGCAGATGCTTCCGTTGCAGTAAATACACCACCTAAAATACCGCCAATAACAATGATAATTAGAGAAAGACTCGGAATTGCGTCTACTGTTACTTTTACACAATCAGTCAGTGACATCGAGTGGTTGGCAGTATAGCCTCGGCGCTTCGCCATGATACCCGCCACAATCATCACACCTAATCCCCATAATATACCTGGAATATACCCCCCCATAAACAGTGCCGTAACCGAGACACTTCCCGCAACAGTGGCATAGACTATTAGTGTATTACTAGGCGGAATAAGCATACCTGTTGGGGCTGATGCGATATTTACCGCAGTACTAAAAGCGGGGTCATAGCCCTCTTTTTTCTGGATAGGGGACATAATACCGCCAACAGCGGCAGCTGAAGCTACTCCTGAACCGCTGATAGAGCCAAATAACATATTTGACACCACATTTGTCTGCGCTAAAGAACCAGGAAGAAAACCACTGATAATCTTAGAAAAATTAATAAGTCGAATGGCAATACCTCCATTATTCATAATATTACCTGCTAATATGAAGAATGGAATTGCCAATAAAGCGAATGAATCTAATCCAACAAATAGGCGCTGAGCTGAAGTAACCATCGCTCCGTGAGCGGGTAAAATAGAAAGCATTGCTGCGAACGAAGAAATCCCTACACTGATACTAATAGGTGCACCGATAACAAGAAAAAATACGGTACCGCTAAACAATATTAATGCGGCTAAAGTTGCTGCATCCATGATAAATCCCTTTATTATAATTGTTTTAGACGACGTAACAGGTTAAGTTCCTGGTACAAAAAATAGAATATGATCAGACCACCGCTGATTGGGATAGCAGAATAAATGACTCCCATTGGCACTTGTAGTGCAGAGTCAAGTTGCCACATTTGACGAGCCGCACTGTTGTATCCGCCAATAATCATTACCGATAGTGCAAACACTGCTGTCGACAATTCGATAAACATATCTAAATAGATCTGTGTTTTTTCTGTAAACTTCAATTTGACGAATGAAATCGCCATATGTTCTCGGAGGCCAAAAACATAAGCACTACCAATAAGAATTAACCAGATAAAACCATATCGAGACAACACTTCACTCACGGCGCTAGGGCTATCAAAAAGATAGCGAACTACGACCTGATAGGTCACCAGGGTTGTCATCGCACCAATAATAAAAATCAAAACGGCTGAAATTGCTCGGTCAACCCAATATTTAATGGTATCAATTTTATCAAAAAAACTATTTTTGTTTTTAGACATAATAAAAATCCTAGAAAGCCGGTGTAAGATTTATGATCATTACTCCGGCTTATTTTATACTTAAGACATGTTCACTATCTTCTTAAATAGTGTTTTTTGTTCAGGTGTTTCAATAAGTTCATCTTGCAGTTTTTGGCAACTTTTCTGAAAAGGCTTGATGTCTACTTCTGTAAAAGTAGCCCCTTTATCTCTCGCACTCTTCTTAGCACTCTCAATTCGTTCGTTCCATATTTTGAACTCAACGGGTGTGCTCTCTTTTGCCAGTCTTCTTAATGTTGCTTGATCTTCTTTAGACATAGTTGAAGTGAAGGCACTGCTCACAACAAGAAGATCTGGCACCATTAGGTGACGAGTTGCGGAGAAATATGGCGCAACCTCATACTGTTTCAAATCCGCATATGTGATTTCATTATTTTCTGCACCATCTAATACACCTTGCTGTACTGCAGAATAAACCTCACCTTGGCTCATCGGAACACCAGTACCACCCATACAATCAAGCATTTTGATCATTGTGTCTGATTGCATTACTCGAATCTTTTGTCCTTGCATGTCAGCAATGTTTTTTACCGGAGCATCCTTTGTGTACATGCTACGGGCTCCAGCGGTATAGGCTGTTAATACTTCAAAACCAAACTTCTGGGTTGATGAAAACAATGTATCTAATTCACCAGAGGTGAATACATTTTCTTGATGTTCAGAACCATTGTATATATATGGCATACCGATTACTCGAAATGTCTTATCGTAGTTTTCAATGAGTGGGTTTGCCACCATCGCCATCTGAATAGCACCATTTTGTACAAGCTCAAGTGCTGCTCGTTGATCTCCTAACAAAGCATTAGGGTAGAGTGTTAATTTATAACGACCATCTGTTTCTGCACTTAATTTTTTGCTAAACTCTTGTAGTGCAAGAAATTGTGGGTGTTTGTCTGATTGATTAAATGCAGTTTTGATTTCGGTTGCTGCTGTAGCAATTGTTGAAAAGCTCAAAGTGCTCCCTATTGCAGCTGCAATTACTGCCATTTTTAGTATTTTAGTTGTAAACATGTGTTATCTCCGTTATTGGTACAGGTTAATTAACGTATAGAATTCATATCAATAAAGTCCATATCATCGAAAGTTTGGTTTTCACCCAGCATGCCCCAAATAAAGCTATAATTTTGCGTCCCACAGCCTGAGTGGATAGACCAGCTTGGTGAAAGAACCAGTTGTTTGTTGCGTACAATGATATGACGTGTCTCTGTCGGTTCACCCATAAAGTGAAAAACGACTTGAGAGGGTTTTACATTAAAATAGAGGTAAGCCTCCATTCTTCTTTCGTGAGTATGTGCGGGCATGGTGTTCCATACACTGCCAGCTTGCAGGTGTGTAATACCCAAACATAACTGACATGTAGGCAATACTTCTGGGTGCAAGTACTGATTAATGACTCGCGCATTTGCATTTTCGGCAGATCCTAATTCTACCTTTTTAGCCTCACCTTGAAGGATCAGGCGTGACGGGTATGTATGATGCGCAGGTGCACTCAGGCAATATAGAGACGAAGGTTTCTCAGCATCAAGAGATTCGAATTCAATATCTTGTTCCCCCATGCCTAAATAAAGTGCATCAAGATATTCCAGTTGATAGCAATGACCTTTACATCGAATTTCTGCTTTACCACCTAAATTGACAATGCCAAGTTCACGTCTTTGTAGAAAGTAGTCCGTTCCGAATGCTTTCTTGTCTACATATTCATCCAGACTTAAAGGTTTGTTACTAGGACATACGCCAATGGCTACTACACGGTCAATGTGGCTGTATACAATATTGACCCCATCTGTGGTAAAAAGATTTTCTGTTAAAAACTCGCTTCGTAAACGGTCGGTTTCGTAAGATTTGGCGTCGACGGGGTTGTTGTTGTAATTGATAAACATATTAGTACTCCTGTTTGATGGATAAAGTCTACATAATTTTCATATGCGATCAACGCTACTCATATATAAATAATTTGTGGCGTGATTCACATCTCAATTTTTTTGAACCGGCGTTTAGTTTTTGTGAGATAAGAAAGGATGTTAAAAATATTTATATTGATAAATGATAAAAACCAGAAGATAAAACGGTCAGGATTTTTCTGTCTGTAGACGATTTTGTTTCTAGTTGATTGAGAAAATTCAGAGATATTTGGTATATAATACGTAGTTAAGGCTAATTTAAGTGTTGTTAACAAGCCTGTAATTTCGGTTAAATCATTAGTAAAATAGCATTGTTAGTGATGTGTGGTTTAATCATCTGCGTATTTGGTAAACGGCTTTTAGTTTTTAATAGAGCGATACAATAAATTTATGAAACGCCTTACTCCTGAACAACGTGAACAGATCCCCTTAATGGATATTCCTTTTCAGCACAAAGATCAATGCTGGTTTTGTGGTGAGCCAGTATTTAAAGCGATCACCTTTATATCTAACTCAAGCTTTCAAGTTGAACTGCCGGCGGTAAAAGTGCCTAGCTGTGAAGAGTGCTATGGGGTGGGTAAGTCAGAGCGCTTGCCCTATATCGAGCTATTACGGGACTTAGTGAAAGACAAAATTACTCAGAAGCATCACAAGTCCTTGGCTATCGGCGGTAACTGGACCAAACAAGAGCTTGAAGAGTCTGAATTTACCGGCGCAGCTCTAGAGGGCTTCAAACGCAGTGGTTGGATGATGTATGAGATAACCAAAGCACGAGTGAATTTTCCGGGTTGGCCGATTTGTATTGATGGTGTTGAAACCGGTCAAGGACACATGGAGGCGGAGGTTAAATTTGATGGTATTGTTTATCCAAATTTAAGCAGTGCCATTCGCAGTATTGGTAAAACCTATTCTCTAGATCGTGGTTACTTCGCCCAAGTACTGGAGCTGATTGGTACCGACAGAATGACCTATGCGATTGGATTTTGCCGAACCACCACCATGGATGGTCCGCGAGCAAGAGAAGAGCACCTTAACAGTTTGCGAGAGCTGCTTGAAGAGGAGGAGCAAGCTGAAGCGGAGCATCAACAAGCGAGGGAACTACAACAAGAGAAGCTGGATTTTGTCGCCACTCGTCAACTGTTACTGGATGATGTTCAAGGGCTAACGCTTTACCGAACCCTCATTTACCCTGAAGCGATTTTGTGGGCTTTGAATCACGGTATTGAAACCTTAGCCCAACTAGATAAGGCGGAAGACCATTTTTTTGATGCGTTTTCTGATGAATCTGACATCGCGGCGTTTACCCAGTTTAATGGATTACAGATCTACCTTGAAGAGAGAGAAAATAACCCTCAGTGGGCAAACTGTGAAGACCCCAATCGACGTTGGTTTAGTAAGCTTTAATCCCAAAAGCATGTAGCTTAATTCGTAGATGATAATCGAGGTTCTGTACCTCATTATCATCAAGCTCAATCAAATTGAACTGATATTTCTGGTAGATGCGTTGTTTACACTGCTGTTTTTCACTGTCTGCATCGGCGGCTAAGTACTCAATATAGATTTTCCCAGCGGGCAAATAGAAGTCGCACACTGCCTCCTCTTCTACGGGCAGTTTTCTCTCATAAGCATGAACAAGACCTGCCATGTATAACCAGTTGTCGATCAGCATTTCAGCTTTAGAACGGACGTAATGGCCATCGGTGGTACGGTGTTTGGCTTCAAACTTCTGCCGAAAACTGGATATCGAGTTATCGGTAGACTGCTGTTCGGCGCCCTTACCCAGTAGTGCTCTGACAGACTGTTTCAGTGATGAGTTAACCATCACCTCCTCAGCCCATAAAACAAAAGAGCTGGCGGATTTACTGTTCTCTTTTTGCACACCACCGGCGCGTCGTCCTGCATCCGTGATAGTCCAGCCCTGTTCGGCTCTATCTATCCAGCCCAGTTCGTTTAGAATTTGATTCACTTTCGCAGGGGCAAGCGTAAAGCGTTCACCCATCGCGGTTGCCGTAAGCAGAGCTGAGGTGGATTGAGGAGGTGCCGTCGCTGCTACCGTTTCAGGCCACACAATGTACTGACCAAATTTTTCACTTTCGCGATACTCTCCACCTAACGCACTTCCTTTGTCCGTCAATTGCCAATGATCATCATGTCGAATAATGAGACCTTCAAGGCTCAACGCTTCAAACAGAGACTTAACCGATTGTTCGCGCTTTTTGGCCAGCGCGGAGGTGGACATTTTTGTCGACATACATTTTTTGCTCAGTAGAGGTTAGTAACCTGCAAAGGATGACTCTATTTGTGTTAATTCACAACCATTAACAATCGATATTCGTCTAAAGCGTATTGATCTGTCATACCGCTAATATAATCTTGTATTAATCTGCAACGATAGTAGAACTCCAGTTGATCTGAGTCTAAAGCTGGTGGGCAGTTAGTGATGGCACTTTGATAGGCTTTCAGGTGTTTATTGGAGAGTTTTTTAAACAGTCTAGACTCATACAGAGGGGTGTTCTTTTCACCATCGATGATCTGTTTGAACTCTGCTTTGCTGATCTGTAAAAGGGGTTTATAACACTCAAGTAGGCCAGTGATGATTCGGTAGCCTTTGAGCTCACTGGCTTCCACCTCTTTATGATTAAACACGTGTTTTTTTGCGACATTTTTCAGTGTTTGAGATAAGGCATGAGCCAAACTGTTATCTTCAAGTAGCGCTTGATTAAAGGTCCCGTGATACACCGCCTCAATATTATCAATAAAGCGTTGGCTTGCGTGTTCCACTAACCGGTGATTCAACTTAACTCGCAGCTCAATAAAATATTGGCTGGTTTTACAGATCATCTCATTGTCCGCTTTTTTTGTTGCCGCTCTTAATACCCGTTCCATGACTTGGGTTTCGGCTGTGCTAGTTAAACCATACTCTACGCAGAGCTGTTGAAACTCTTCAAGTAGGGCTTTACTGAGTTGTTCAATAGTAAGAATGCTTTTTTCTACGGCATCTTCGATGTCAGCAATGCCATAAGAGATATCATCAGCCGCTTCCATAATGTAAGAGATTGGATGACGACAGCCGGCCCCAATAGAGAGTGACGTTCTTAACTGATCAATATAGGTTTGTTCGCTAAAGTAGTAGCCCACTTTTTTCTTTAAATAATGTTTTGAATGCGGATGGTTGTTCTGTTTCTCAACGGAAGTAGGAGCATGCTCTGTCCCTTCTCGGGTGTATTTCATAATGCCAGCAGTCTGGGCATAAGTCAGATTAAGGTTTAACAGCGTATAAGTAAGGCGAATCGCCTGTGCATTGCCCTCAAATTGGGTGATGTCGCGGTGAAGTTGTTCATTCAGGGTCACCGTAGGAAGCAGAGTGGTAATGTTTTTAATAAACCAATCATTGATCGCCTGTTCGCCAAAGTGACCAAAGGGTGGATTACCAATATCATGCATTAAACAGGACATCTCAACCAAGCTTTCAAGTTGGCGTTCAAGTCCGTCTAACCCATAATTTTTGGCCGCGCTGCCCAGATTTCGGAAGATAGTCTGCACAATAAAGCGGCCTACCTGCTGTACTTCAAGGGAGTGGGTTAACCGGCTGCGTACTGCCGCATTTCTCTCCAGTGGAAAAACTTGGGTCTTTTGCTGCAATCGGCGGATGGCGGCGGAGTTGATGATCCTGCCTCGATCACTCTCATAGGCAAACTGAATCGTATCTAATGTAGCGGGAGAATCCCTTTTACTCTCAAGGGGTCTATTTCTGGTGATCTTGTGTTTAAAATCGATGTCATTCATAGAGTTACTCCCAATACTGTTATTTCTACGATAACAAAAACATCCGGTTGTTGCGAGTTAAGTTCTGCTTGCTCGATAAACCCTAAAGGGATCACTAACAGTTGCTTATTCCTTTGCTAAGCTTATTAGTAATTCTTACGTTACCTTATTTTAGATATTATGGAATCAAATATGAAAACAGGCTGTGTTCATATCATTTATGGGCCGATTGGTTCAGGAAAAACGACGTTAGCGCTTGAAAAATCTCGATATCATAAGGTGGTTAAATTTTCATCGGATAAGTGGTTTAGAAACCTCTACATGGATGATATGCATGGTATTGCTGATATGGGCTGGGTAAAAGAGCGGATAGCGCGCTGTGAATTTCAAATTTGGCATGTGGCTAAGCAATCTTTAGATATGGGAGCAGATGTTATTTTTGATTTTGGGTTGGCAAAGAAATCCGACCGAATGCGATTGTACGATGAGTGCCAACGCCTCAATTATCGCTGTCGATTTTACTACTTATCAGCCGATGTAGAGGTTAGACGTGATCGAGTCGTAAAACGAAATCAAGGGCTGTGCGAGGCATTTGAATTTGTTGTTTCTCCTGAAATGTTCGAGGCGACCAATAGGATGTTTGAAGAGCCAGATGAGCAGGAATTACGATTTACTAAAATATTAAACACATGAACATCAATAAGTTAATATCACCTCTAGTGCGTGCAACTGCTTTTCACATAACCAAAGCTCGAATATTGGTTATTATCACTGTATTTTTTCAATAAATTAGAGTTATACCCTTAATTTGTCGAACTTAATGAATTAATTATTTGTTTTGCTTGAATTTGCAGCATAAATGAATAACCTAGTATGTAACGAACTTGTTAAAGGGATATGACAATGCACGCTTCACAAGATCTTACCTTACAAATTACGAATCTGAGCTCACAGGCCGTTAACGACCTTTCTGGCTCATTCAATGCTTTGCCTGAAACTGAGCATGCCGACGGTAAATATCGTCTTCGTCGTTATTCCATTGTAAAACTTTCTGATGGCGGATTGGAGCATTTGGCAACGCGTGAATTTGTGCAGTCAGAAGAGGTGAATCATTTTCAAGGAGACGTACTTCGTCAATTTGAAGCGATTGAAGATCAAATCATTCACAGTGATGGGATGTTAGAGATGTGTAAGCTCTTTAAAAATGCCAGTCAGATCTCCAGTGAACAAGCCATTGAAATCCACCAAATGCGTGTGACGGCCATTTACGAAGAGACGAAAGTTTCCCCTGAAGGCATTCATCAAGATGGTTTTGATCATGTCGCTGTTGTGGGCATTGATCGTCATAACATAACGGGTGGTGACTTTATGATTTATAACGATAATAACGAAGCTCCCTTCCTGCGAAAAGTGTTGAATACAGGGGAAGTGGCGTTAATTAACGATAATATCCTCTGGCACAATGCGAAACCTATTTCGGCAGTAAAACCCAATGAGCAAGGTCATATGGATGTGTTCGTACTCACCACTAAGGAAGCGGTTCATGAACTTCACGCTTGAAGCAATACGTCAGCAGTTCCCTGCCTTGCAACAGAGAATCGATGACCAACCGGTTTACTTCTTTGATGGGCCTGGAGGTTCTCAGGTACCACACTCTGTGTTGAGTGCGATGACGGATTATTTAGGTCGATACAACTCTAATCTAGGTGGGGCATTCTTCTCCAGTTATGAAACGGTGTCAGTAATGGCTCAAGCGAGAGAGTCGGTTCAAGCACTTTTGAATGCACCCAGCAGTGACAACATTGTGTTTGGGGCAAACATGACCTCATTAACCTTCCAGTTGAGCCGAGCGATCAGTCGTAATTGGACAGAGAACGACGAGGTGGTTGTCACAGCATTAGACCACTACTCGAATGTATCGTCATGGCAGCAGGCCGCAGAAGATAAAGGGGCAACGGTCCATCAAGCGAGAGTCAATGAGAGTGACTGCACCTTAGATTACACACACTTACTATCGCTGATTAATCATAATACCAAGTTAGTAGCGGTGACATACGCGTCGAATACTACGGGATCTCTGGTTGACGTAAAAAAGGTAATAGACGCCGCGCACCAAGTGGGCGCGATGGTCTATGTTGATGCCGTGCATTACGCCCCTCACGGTCTACTCGATGTACAGCAGCTAGAATGTGACTTTCTTGCCTGCTCAGCCTATAAATTTTTCGGCCCTCATGTTGGTATCGCGTATGTTGCACCACAATGGTTACAAGCCTTAAGCCCTTATAAAGTAGAACCAGCAACCAACATCGGCCCTGGACGATTTGAAACCGGAACCCAAAGTTTTGAAGCTTTGTCAGGCGTAGTGGCGGCGGTTGAGTACCTTGCCCAGCTGGGTGAATCGACACTGACTCTTCGAGAGCGTTTACAACAGAGTTTTTTGCAATACCAACAGCATGAAGCGACATTAAGCCGCTACTTTCTATCTAAGGTAAAAACGCAAAGTAAGATAACCGTATTCGGCATATCTGATGAAGACCGTGTGGCTGAACGAACCCCAACGTTTGCTATTCAAATAGAGGGGACGACACCTGCAGATGTTGCTGCAGTGTTGGGCAAGCAGCAGATGTGTGTATGGAATGGGCACTTCTATGCAATCGGCTTATGCCAGCAGCTTGGTGTGCTAGATCAAGGGGGAGTGATACGTATTGGCTTTATGCATTACAACAGTGTGCAGGAGATAGACCAACTTTTCATCGCACTAGAACCCTTTCTTTAATTAGATACTATTTACTCAATACCATCCTAAGCCTCTGTCCTAGAGGCTTTTTGCCCATATTTAGGTTACACTCTTGGAAAATCTTAATCTGGAATTGCAGTTATGGCATTAAAAGCCACTATATATAAAGCGAATGTAAACGTTGCGGACATGGATCGTAATGTCTATATGGATGAAACATTAACCATTGCAAGACATCCTTCTGAAACCGCACAACGTATGATGCTGCGAGTTCTGGCTTGGGTACTCAATGCCGATGAACACATCAGCTTTACAAAAGGGTTAAGTGCAGACGATGAACCTGAGCTGTGGATTAAAAATTACAGCAATGAGATTGAGTTATGGATTGATCTGGGTATGCCAGATGAGAAAAGATTGAAAAAGGCGTGTGGCCGTTCTAAGCAGGTATTGTTATACGTATATGGCGATCGTGCATCCAGTGTCTGGTGGCAGCAAAATCAGCAGAAATTGTCACAGCTCAGCAATTTAACCGTGGTCTCCATAGAAGATGACTCATTGGCTGAGTTAACTGCATTTGAAGATCGGGCGATGAACTTGCAGTTTAGTCTACAAGATGGACAGGTGTGGCTGACGGCTGACTCAGGAAGCTGTTGTATTACCCCTGTCACGCTTCAGGGCGTAGAGTAAGCATGACATCAGCCTGACAATAACGTTTTTCTAATAGGTAAAGTAAGCGGTGTAACCCGTGGATAGTAAGGTTTAAAAGGACATTACAATGAAAAAAATACTGACTTTAGCCATGTTATTAAGTGCCAGTACGGTACAGGCTGACTCATTGGGTGAGAGTTGCCCTATTGATATTAAAAATGAGGTGCATGTCTCCTCCCAGCAGATGTCTGTGTATCAGCATGGCGAAGCAAAAGTGGTCATTGATGATAACAACGATGTTTATGTCAATGGTGAAAAACTCAGCTTAGACAGTGCTCAACAAAATGCGCTTGATTCTTATCACAGTAATGTCGATAAATACTTACCTAAAGTGGTTGCCATTGCAGACGATGGGGTTGATGTTGCGAAAGAGATTTTTGATGATGTTGTCGCCAAGTTCGATTCTGAAGCGTCATTCTCAGCCGCTAAAGAGAAAATCGCACAGTTGGGTGATGAGATCCATAATGAGTTTTATAATAATGACGACTTTGTCTTAAAAGCTGATGCATTCAAAGATGTTGTGACAACAGGTCGCTCAAAATTAGAAACCGCGATGGAGAGCATGAATACGGAATTCATGGCCGGAGCTTTTCATGCTTTTACTGAGAAGATGAGTCAAGAGGGTGGACTGAACTTTACTGAGCTGCAAGAAAAGGTTGCGGAATTACAAAGTAGCATCAAAGCGAAAGTGAAAGAGCATCAAGGTGAGTTCAAACAGCAAGGTGAGCAGTACTGCGACTCTGTTAAAGCGTTAGCCGAAGAAGAGAAGCAGTTACACCGTACTATTCCTGAACTAGAGAATTACCCTGTATTTTCTATTTAACATTCTATTCATAAAAAATATAGGAAATCCTGTTCACATAGTGTCATAATTATTAATAGCGAGAGTGTCTATGCACCCTCGCTTTTTTATCGATATTATTTTCAACAGGGAAGATTAGAATGAAAATCGTAGCCATATTGTTAGTAAGTTGTTTCTTTAGTGCAGCGGTTAGCGCGGAGAAGTTGAGTTATGAAGAAGCGGAAGCGTGCTTTGATTTGTCTGATGAGATTGATGAATCCAGTGATTACTTAGATGAACTATCTGATAGTATTGATAGTGCAGAATCAAGAATAGACAGTTTAGATGAGAGCTTAACCTGGGCTGAGGCTGCTGCCAATATTGCAGAAGCAACCTATGATAACTGCACCACTAATTGCAACTACTATTACAACAACTACAGCCAACAAATCGATAACTACAACTCAATTATTGATAGAAGAAAACGCATTTATAACAGTTACTCGAACGATTTTGATCGCTATGAGCGACTTGAAGATAACTATAACGATGAAATTGATGAATATAATGACTACTGTGCAAAAGTAACGGTGTCCAATGATACCTTCGAGCGTTTATGTAAAGGGTCATCCGCTCGACGTAACGGTTTTTGTAAAGGCTTTGATTAATTGAGATGTTGATTATTTATTAGGGAAAAGGACTTTTCTATTTACTCAAACGGTTCTTTTCTTTAATGTTAACAGCACTCAAAAAAAGGAATGCTCAATGCCACTAAGTAAATACTCAAATCTGATTATTACCCAACCAAACTGTCCATTTTGTGTGAAAGCCAAAGCCATTCTTGATGAACGAGGTACTGAATATACGGCCTTATCATTAGGCACTGATCTGGCTAAAGAAGACATGGTCGACTATGTAGAAACCGTTGCCAACGTTCGTGTTAACACGGTACCTCAAATTTTTCTCGATGGAACCTACATTGGTGGTCATGATGATTTAGTGGCTTTTTTAGAGCGACAAACTGACCTTGATGATTTGAACGACTTCGAATTATGATTGTAAAAACAGGCCACGCAATGTGGCCTGTTTTGTTTTCGCAGGCTTAAATGACAACACCCTCATCTCCTTAGAAAAATATCTTGCACCACCTCAGCAACTTCAAAGTGTAATTATTCTCCACTATCAAAAAAGTCAAGAAATTTTTTCTATTTCAGCGTCAATCATGAGTAAATAATAGAAGGTTTTACCCCAGAGAACGGAGTAATCTAATGCTATAAAAACAAGTGGTTATCGCACGAATTAAATATGAAGGTGTACGTAATGAATACTCAGTTATGGAATGGTTTTGTTGATGTGGTAAAGCAAGAAGTGGTCCCTGCTTTGGGGTGTACTGAGCCTGTGTCAGTCGCTTTAGCAGCCGCGATAGCCAACACGAAATTATCGGGTGCTGTAAAGCGTATTTGTGTGCAAGTATCACCAAATCTCATGAAAAACGGTATGGGTGTTGGCGTTCCCGGTACTGGTATGGTTGGTTTGCCTATCGCAGCGGCAGTCGGCGCGATTGCTGGCGATGCTAGCGCGAGCCTTGAAGTATTAAAAAACATTAATAAACAAGATGTTGATCAGGCATCTACACTCATTGATGCAGGATGTGTCGACATCTCAGTCGCCGACGTCAGCAATATTCTTTACGCCAAAGTGTCTCTACATAGCGATGATGAGTACGTCACTGTGACGATAGCCGATAGTCATACCCATGTGATTGCCATCGAAGAGAACGGTATCACCACCTTTATTGCTGATAGCAAGTTGGATGACAATACGGTTAAATCCGATAAGCCTTTCGAACATGCGTTGCTGGAGGATATTTATGATTTTTCACTCAATGCGCCCTTGAGTGATATCCAATTTATTGAAGACGCGTATTCGTTGAATGAGGCGCTATCCATTGAAGGGTTAACAGGCACTTATGGGTTACAGATTGGAGCGATGTTTCAGCGAAATGTAGACAGAGGCTTACTCTCTGGTGGTTTGTTAACGGATGTGCTTCGCCGCACCTCTGCCGCTTCAGATGCCCGAATGGATGGGGCAATGAAGCCCGCAATGAGTAACTCGGGGTCAGGCAACCAAGGCATAGCAGCCACCATGCCAGTGGTGGTGGTGGCTGAGTTTTTAAAAGTCGACCGTGAGCAGTTAGTCAGAGCGTTGATGCTGTCTCACTTAACCGCCATCTACATTAAAAGCCATCAACATAAACTCTCTGCATTGTGCGGTGCAACCACTGCCTCTATGGGAGCCGTTGCCGGAATGACATGGCTGCTAGGTGGTAAACTCGAACAAGTAAACAGCGCGATTTGTAGCATGATTGGCGATATCGCAGGGATCATTTGTGATGGTGCAAAAACCAGTTGCGCAATGAAAGTCTCTTCATCAGCAGGCGCGGCAGTAAAAGCGGCGTTAATGGCGCTGGATGGGGTACGAGTAACAGCCAGTGAAGGGATCGTTGCTGATGATGCCGATGCGTCGATTCGAAACTTGTCCGCCTTAGCCAATGGCTCGATGACTCAAACCGATGTGCAGATTTTAGACATCATGGTGAAAAAGGCGTAATAAACAGTCTGAGGCTGGTGCAATGAACTCTTCGCCAATATGGTCGCTATTTTTCGAGCAGATCTAGAGGGCTTTGCACCCCATCCGCCCCCATATTGAGAACATGGGTATAGATTTGTGTCGTTCTCACATCACTGTGTCCAAGTTGAGCCTGAATGGTTCGTATATAAGCACCTCTTTGTAATAAGTGGGTAGCAAAAGAATGTCTTAACGTATGGCAACTAATTTGTTTTTTTATTCCTATTCTATTTTTGGCTCGCTTTAGTGCTTTTTGAATGCCTGTTGGGTCAAGGTGATGCCGGCGATAAGCTCCGTCATTTGGATCTTGTGATAATCGACCTGAAGGGAAAAGATAGTGCCATTGAAAATCCATTGGTGCCGATGGATATTTTCATTTCCCTCCTTTGGAATCCCAAACTTCAATGCCAAAAAAGTCAAAATCGATGTCTTTTATTCGTAAGCGCAACACCTCTCTTTTTCGTAATCCGCTGCCATACATTAACTGAGCCATTAGTAAGTGTGGAGATGACAGAACAGAGAGTAATCTAGAAACCTCTTCTTTTGTTAACACAACGGGAAGCTTCGGCTGCCGCTGGCTTTTTCGGAAGTTTAACTCAAGTGACAATGGCCTTTTAATTATCATGCACCTCTTTTGGGTGTTTCTTATGATGAAATAAAATGTAGCGCTTAATCCACTGTAAATAATTTTTAATAGTAGATTGCCTAAAACGTTTTAATCGCATCGTTTCTTCAATAAAGCCTAGATAAGGAGAGCTCATAAATATGTTCCATTTACTGTGTGTTTGTAC